>JAFDHR010000108.1 GCA_019308645.1 Deltaproteobacteria bacterium | reverse complement strand
TTCATACCCATCTCTAAAACAGCCAACTTGTGATGTTCCTGGAGCATTAAGATCGTCAAAGGCAAGCCAATGAGGTTATTAAAATTACCAGGGCTCTTCATTGTATTCGCCTTTAGGGACAGAATAGAGGCAGCCATTTCTTTTGTTGTGCTTTTGCCATTACTTCCGGTTATGGCGACCACCTTTCCTCCCCACTGCCTCCGCCACCATGATGCCAGATCACCCAGGGCCTTGAGGGTAGATGAGACGTTAATGATAACCAGATTGTTATCTAAAAGCTCCTTACCTATATAGGTGTCAGATTCCACAATTACGCCCACAGCTCTGGCATTAATTGCATTGGTTAAAAAATTATGGCCATCATATCTCTCTCCCTTGAGGGCCAAGAAAATGTGCCCGGGAGTCATCTTTCTTGAATCAGTTGAAAGACCCTTAACGAATTCATCTGGTGAGCCAGATATCTGCCTTCCATTTATTGCTGAAGATACCTCCTTAACGGTTATTTCACCCCATTTTGCGGCCATTTTCTTCCTGTCTGTTGTGTTTACCCAATAAACTCCTAACTGGCTGCCAGCTCTACCTCCTTTACATCATCAAAATATCTCTTCCTATTTCCCGCAAGCTGATACTTTTCATGCCCCTTACCGGCAATTAAAATAATGTCTTTATCCTTTTTTTTCGCCATCTTGACAGCAGCATTGATCGCTTTTCTTCTATCCAAAATAATTTCATAGCCCCTTTCTTTGCGTGACAAATCTAATTCAATCCTATTTAATCCTGATTCTTTTACTCCAGTCTCAATCTCATCGACGATCTTTGCCGGACTCTCCCCCCGTGGGTTGTCTGAGGTGATTATTGCAAAATCACTATAAATACCTGCTACCTTACCCATATCTGGCCTTTTACCCTTGTCCCTGTCACCTCCACATCCAAAAACGGTGATCAGCCTTCCTTTAGTAAGTTGTCTCAATGTTTGAAGTACCTTTTTCAAGGCATCGGTGCTGTGGGCATAATCAACAAATATGGAAAGTCCTTGTTTATTCTCAACGTGCTGAAGTCTACCAGGAACAAAGGTAAGCCTTTGTATGCCCCTTGAAATAGTATTGAGGTCTATATCGAGGCTAAAGGCAACTGCTGCAGCGGCCAGTATATTATAGACATTCATCTGTCCAAAAAGGGCGGATGTAATAGATATATCCCCTGCTGGTGTAGCCAATTTAAAATGTAATCCCTCTGCACTGAAATTAATATCGGCAGCCCTTAATAAACAATTATCTCCAAGGCCATAACTCACAGTCGAAGCCTTTGTTACTTTTTTTAACACCCTCCCCTTTGGGTCATCCATATTGATTATTGCCTTTACTTGTCCTTCTTCTCTCAATGAAGAAAAGAGTAAAGATTTTGCCTTAAAATACTTTTGCATTGTTGAGTGGTAATCAAGATGATCCCTGGAAAAATTTGTAAATAGTGCCCTTGACCAATTCAATCCCCTTACCCTTTTCTGATCTAATGAATGGGATGAAACCTCTATTATGATATCGGTCACACCAGCATCTCTCATTTCACCCATTATCTTCATCAGACCATTAGATTCAGGTGTTGTTAAGGATGCCTGAAAAGATTTTTCCTTATATCTATAATTGATAGTCCCAATAACCCCTACATTCCTTCCTTCCTCTTTTAATATCGACTCCAGAACATAACTTGTTGTTGTCTTCCCGTTAGTGCCGGTGATGCCTATCAAATTCATATCCTTAGATGGATAATTGTAAAACCTGGAAGCCAGCTCAGAAAGTGCAGCCCTTGTATCAGGTAGCCTGGCAATAGTTACGTTTGTAATAACATTCTCAACATTTTCTACTACTAATGCACACGCACCTCTCTGAACGGCATCAGCCCACCTCTCTGAACGGCATCAGCCAGATACTTATGACCATCTTGACTGCTCCCTTTCACAGCAACAAATAGATAGCCCTTTTTGACATTCCGAGAATCACTTGTCAGCCCTTTGACCTCAAGATCTTCATTTCCATGTTGCTCCAAAATAGGTTGACCATTTAATAGGTAATCTCATGCTGGTGGTCTAAATATGACAGTAAGTAACCTGTCTTTTTCTAAAGGTGCGCCAGGATCTGGAACTTGTTTCACAACCATACCACTTCCCTTAATAACCACTCTCAAACCTAATTGTTTTGTTTTCTTTAAAACATCTCTCACCCCAAGCCCTATTAAATTCGGTATTGAACCAGGAAAATCAGGTCTCAGGGCTACTATTTTCTTTTTCCTTTCAATAGGATGCGAAAGATCTTGTTGACCTGCCCGCAACGTTCTCGCTTTCGAAGCAGACAGGGAACCTGCAGGCGGAAATGATGGAGCCACATTGAGATGGTTAAGAGTCCAGTAACCAACATCGCTAAAAACAGGAGCCGCTACAACGCCTCCATATGGAATTCCCTTTGGTTCATCAAGGGCAACCAAAATTACTAAAGCAGGTGAATCCGAAGGAGCAAAGCCACCGAAGATGGCCACAAATTTTTTATTCGAATAAGTTTTTTTAATCGGATCAACCTTTTGTGCAGTTCCTGTCTTGCCAGCAACAGAATATCTTTTTATTGCGGCTTTAGGGGCTGTTCCATCCTTTCTGGCTACGCCCTCAAGAACACGTCGTACCTTCTTGGCTGTTTCAGGTGATATGACATCCCTTCTGATAAAGGGGTAAAAATTTCTTATTGCTTTCCCTTTCTGATCAACGATTGATTTTACTATATAGGGCCTCATTAAATGCCCGCCATTGGCTATAGCCCCGAAGGCCATAGCTAATTGCAAAGGAGAAACCGATATGCCCTGGCCAAAATAGAGAGTATTTTTTCCAATAAGGCTCATATTTCTGATAGGCCTTAGAATTCCTTTCCTTTCACCCGGAAAATCTATCCCTGTTTGTTCACCAAAACCAAATCTTTTTAAATAATAATTGAAGCGTTCTGCTCCAAGCCTCTGGCCTATCTTTATTGCCCCTATGTTGCTGGAAAATTTGATTATCTCACTCACCTTTAACATCCCGTAGGGTCTGCTATCGTGAATAATAGAGCGGCCAATGGCATACTCTCCCTTTTCACAATTAAGGACTGTTCCTGGACTAATTACACCTTCTTCTAAGGCGCCAGCTAAAAGAAATGTCTTTTGAGTAGATCCAGGTTCAAAACAATCAGTGATTGCCCTATTCCTCCACTCATATGGTTGATACTGCCAGAAGATATTTGGGTTAAATTCTGGCACTACTGCGATAGCCAAGATCTCGCCTGTCTGAGGCCTCATCACTATACATACACCACTTCTCGCTCTTGATTTTCGTACAGCTTCTCTTAAAGCTTTCTGGGCCTTATAACTAATATCTTTATCCAATGTTAAAATGAGATTAAAGGGATCTTGCCTTTCTATCCTTGGTCCATCAAAAATAAGAGACCTACCGAGGGCATCATGAATCCTGCTAAACCTTGCTTCTTGTCCCTCCAAATATCTGTTATATTTTAATTCTATACCCTCAAGGCCTTTGTTATCCTGGCTTGCAAAGCCTATAACATGGGCTCCCGTTTCCATGCATGGATAGTAACGCCTGCTCTCCCTGGTAAAATCTATTCCGGTGATGTTAAGCTTTTTAACGCTATTAATCTCTTCTGGAGTTACCTTTCTCTTAATCCACGCAAAAGAACGAGAACTATGTAATTTTTTAAGCACCTCCTTTTTATTTAAATCCAAAGTCCTGGCAAGACGAGTCGCTGCTTTCCTCTTGTCTTTTACCTTTTTTGGATAACAATACAGTGAATCCACATCAATGCTGAGCGCTAATTCCTTGCCATTTCTATCAAAAATGGTTCCTCTCTGGCTGGTAAGGATAAGCTTTCCTGTATAGCCCCTCTTAGCCAAAGATGAAAGCTCACTCCCTTCAAGAATCTGTAGTTGATACGCCCGTAAAAAAATGACGCAAAATACAAGGAAAAAACATATCCCTGTTATATAAATCCTGATCCTTATCCATTTTTTGTCTTTTATCTTCATGGCAAAAAAACTATCTGCTTAGGCGATGGATATCTTAAACCAAATTCTTTACCCGCCTTATTTTCCAAACTTTCAGTTGACTTCAAAGAAGCTATTTCTAACTTCAGCTTTCTGTTGTATTCCCCAATTTGCCCTATCTCCTTTTTTATTTGGCTCAACGAATACCCCATTTGTGTCCTTTTAAAATTCACCCAGACATGAGAAATTCCTACTAATAAAAATAAAAGAAGCATCATTACAAAAAAATGGAATACTTTTATAGATCCATTTTTTTTCTTATTCATTGTAAGTTCTTTCTGCTATTCTCATTATAGCGCTTCTGGCTCTTGGGTTGACAGTCACCTCCATATGGCTAGGCCTAAGCCCCTTTCTTATCAAGGCCTTCATAAGGGGAGGGCTTTTGGTAGGAAAAATAGGGAGTTTTCGAGGAGATATGTTTTCTTTCTCCCGTTGATGAAAGGCCTGTTTAACAAGCCTATCCTCCAATGAATGATACGATATCACCACTACCCTTCCCCCTTTAACAAGCAATGAAGGGCATTTCTCTAAAAAAGCAGCTATATTTTGTAGCTCCCTATTAACAGCTATCCTGAGTGCCTGAAAGGTCTTGGTAGCAGGATGCCTTTTTCGAGGACGATATTTAGCAGGAATAGTAATTTCAATAAGCAGGGCTAATTGCCGGCTTGAAGTTATAGGGCCTTTTCGCCTCTCTTCAACAATAGCCCGAGCGATCCGCTTGGCCCATCTCTCCTGAGCATAAACCCATAGAAGCTCCTGCAGCCCTTCCATAGAAATGCTGTTAACCAATTCACCAGCAGTTTCACCCTTGTCCTCGTCCATTCTCATATCCAAAGGTTCATCCTTTATAAAACTAAAACCTCTGCCGGACGACTCTAACTGATAGGATGACAAACCAAGATCTAATAAAATTCCGTTTACCCTATCAATTCCGATTCTTTTAAGTACCCTATCTAAAGCAACGTAGCTTTCCGTAACTATCTTGACCTTGTCTCCAAAAGGAGAAAGTCTTTCCCTAGCTAATTGTATTGATGATCTATCAATATCTAAGCAAATCAGCTTTCCTTTTGGGGCTATCCTTTTGCAAATCTCCAGACTATGTCCACCAGTTCCCACTGTCCCATCAACATATATCCCCTCAGGAATAGTAATCAGATACTGAATAACCTCATCAACCATTACCGGTTGATGAGAAATTGCCATCTTCTCCCCCTATCAAATTCCCATATCGGAAAGAGATTGGCTTACCCCTGGAAAAGATTTCTTAGCCCTTTCGAACTCTTCATCCCACTTGACCTTATCCCAGATTTCAAATCTGGTTAAATGGCCCACTAACACTACCTCTTTATTTAATCCGGCCAACTCTCTCAGGTTTGAAGGAATCAAAATCCTGCCCTGTTTTAAGGGGCACTCTATAGCGCCAGATATAAAATACCGTATGTAGATATTTGCCGCAGAATCAAAGAGCGGGAGATTTACTGCCTTCTCTTTTATTTTCTGCCAATCATCCCTTGCAAAGGCTACCAAACAGTTGTTAAGATTGGTAACAACAAGGGATGAATCAGTCCTTTTTTTCAAAATCTCCTTGAAACGGGCTGGAATAGCCAATCTTCCCTTTTCATCAAGTGAATGTCTTGATCTACCCTCAAAAAGGTCATTTACAGGATTTTCCATATATTTGTCCCACTTTTTACCACTTTATGACACTGTGAGACAAAACCATCCCTTTTGTCAAGAAAAAAATGCAATTTTCTTTAAAATTACATAACTTCCGTTGATATTTTTTTCGAGGGAGGAGGATTAGATGGAAGGAGGGGGTAAATCAATCAATTTTATTCTTTGGAAAAACGATAGTGGTAGCCTCCAGATAAAGACTGGGGATAGAACGTTATTCTTGCAGAATAGCCAGTTCCCCTCATTATCCCGAGAGAGATTTTGCTAAATTCACTCCAAGACTTGAGGCCCTGACCAAGATGTCCTTTTTCTCCTTTACTTTCCCCTTGTCAAAGACTGCAAAAACTAACAATTCTCCTATGATTTCGTACCCCAATGCTATGAGGGGACGACGCATCGCCTCAAGAGTAAACCCCATATCCTCTTTGGATTCCTGCTCACAGACCGCTGCCAAAACAGCCTTGCGCCCTTGATTTGCCAAACGACTCGACCATCCTCTTGGGCGATTGTTATCGAAGTCATAGAAACAGTAGAGACGATCAATAAATGCCTTCATCCATGCCGTGACATTATAGTTGTGAGTAGGTGATATGAGGATCAGGCCCTGAGAATCCAATATTTTTGGATACAAAAGAGACATCCCGTCATTCAATCCGGTACATATCTTATCTTTTCTGCATTTCTCGCATCCAATACACGGCTGGAACTGGTAGTCGCGTAAATGAATTTTTTCGGTGAATACATTCTCCTCTTTTGCCCCGCTCAAAATATGGTTTAAAAGTACATCCGAGTTTCCGTTTTTCCTTGGGCTACCAACAATTCCTGTGATTCTTCGCTTTGTAAAATAATGACTGAAGCCTTCTCGAATCGAATCACTATTGTTTTTCATTAATACGCTCCTCTTCTTTTTATTTGAGCAGCTCTTACGCTGAAGATCACCTGCCCCTATGAAGCTGAAAGTCCTGAGATTGTCGAAGGGCTGAAAGTCCTGAGGTTGTCGAAGGGCGCCAGCGGAATAGAGGTAGGTGGTCTGATGGGTTAGGCTTTTCATCTTAAATCCTTAATTACTTAAACCTAATTCTATTTACTTAAATTCACATTAAAGAGTTTTGTCAAAAAGACTTTACTTACTTATACCCTCTTCGCATGGACTCTATCCTCCTATTGATTCTCCAAATCATTAGCCTGTAAAGAAACAACTTCATAGCATTTGGGCGGTTTTGATATTGATCCGTTGCATAATAGTCGCCCGGATCACCCCAGACACCATGATCACCAACTACTGCCCCCATTTGCACGAATACGTCTTGATCAATATTGAAGTCACAACTGCATTCTCCGCCTGGACAAGAGACTGAATACCCTGTATCCCATCGTTTCTTCTTTAGCTTTGATTTGGCTGCCAGGTAGTACTCCTCATCATTGATATATGAATCAATGCTCCGCCATTTCCTATCAACATCCACTTCAATCCAACTATGAGACAACAAGGGTGGCATCAGCTTGTAGCCCAGACCGGTGAAAAGTCCCCTTTGTATCGCCTTCTTTATCAACGAAAAGTGGATGCGGGCAGGTATTCCAACAACCTTACAAAGGGCCAATAACAAGGCCCCTTTGGTATTACACTGCCCCTTTCCAAGTCTGATTGTGGTGGAAGCCTTTACCAGATCACCGTCTTGGGTAAAGCCAAACTTAATATCATCTCGCACGTAATGAAACAGTCTGTTCAACTTTTCGCGAACAGTGTTTGCATCACCGATCAACCTTTCGGCTGTCTCTCGAACCAATGGGTTATCATAATCGGCTAATCTTTGATTTGACTTCAATTTACGCCCTCCAATGTCATCACTATAATTTGGCAAGGACAGTGCCGTCCAACGACAGGTATCAGTCGTGGCCTTTAGGGCGTCGGCTGGACGCCCTGGTTGGGTGCCGGATTCAATTGACACATGATACGTGACGCCTTCGCCAGTCTCTTTTTAATACCCACAGATCCTCACACATTCTCAGGAAGGTCCAGTACCTGCTCGTCGTGCGACGTAAGCTTTAAACAACATGTCATCGCTATCTTCATTTCCACCCCGTATCAGGATTTTCTGGATCTTCAGCATGTCGAAGCCGTGGTCTTGTAGAAGATTGGCGATGTATCCATCACTGTGTGTGAATATTGCTACACCCCAAGGGGTAGGTGTCTCTGAATAGCCTTGCGGGTTGAGACCGGTTGCCTTTTCTTCCTCATAGGTCTGCGCCGCAACGGTGAAGGCGAAGATGCCTCTTGGTTTGATAATCCGTAAGACCTCTTTCATGATTGGCTCCAGTTCACCGAAAAAGTGAAAAACGCCGCAAGAAATCACATGGCCGAAGAAGCCATCGGAATAAGGCAATGGTGTATTTTGCAAGTCGAAGACCTTCAGTTCCTTTGCGAAAGATTTCGATTTACAGATATTCAGCATTTCAGTGGAACCGTCAAATCCGAAGACTTTTAGGCCCGCTTTGGCAAAGGGCAGGGAGGCAAGCCCGGTACCTATTCCGATATCAAGAAGGCAGTCGTGAGGATTTACATATTCAAAGCTCATACCGAAGAGCACGTCATGTGCATAACAGTTGTATTCACGGGCTTGCTGATCATATTGGGCTGCTTCTTCATCATGTGCACTTATACTATCCATCTTTTTCGTCATCCAAACTCCCATGCCGCCAGATAACGCATCACCTGCACCCAAAGCCGATGAGGGCCTGGCAAATAGGAAGTTTTACACAAAATGATGCTAATGCTAAAAATGCCATAGCTTTGTGTGTCAAGGTGCATGCGATTGTTCTGCTTCTTAGAATCCTGGTTATGCTTGTAAAGGAAGAATACGGGCTCGCAACTTCTTTTGGTCAATAGTGATTATCGCACCTTCTTCGAGGTGCTTTTCAAACTGTTGAAGCGCTGAAACTACAAGCAAACCGAGGTGTTCGGGAGTTACGTCTTGAGTACGAATTTGAATTACACTTGGACAATCCGCTTTCGTGGCAGCAATTATGGTTCCAAAGTCCAGATCATGCGTGAAAACGACATATCCATTGGACCTGGCATATTCCAGAATTTCATAATCCGGAGCGTCTGGTCGGCCAATACGGGACCAGTGGGCCGCCTCCAAGCCCGCTTCCTTCAGTACGGACACCCACTTCGGAGAAAGATTCATGTCTATCAACAGCTTCATGCCGATGCCGAATCGAGTGGAACGTCGATTTCTTCGACACGCCATGCAGCGTAAGCGAGTGCTTCGTCAATGTCTTTCGCTTCCAGGTAGGGATACAGTTTCAAGATTTCCTCTTTGGTTTTTCCCGAGGCAACAAGACCGACGATCATCCCTACAGTAACACGCATGCCACGAATGCAGGGCTTCCCTCCCATGATATCAGGATCGAATGTGATTCTGGTTAACGGTATCATTTTAGACCTCCACTGATAAATTTCTTTTTGCCTTGCGGTAACTATACTGTGTCGCACCTCTTACTGCAAGTTTTTCCTTTTTTGGGAAGCAGAATGCGGAGTTGAGCGGAACCCCCGACTTGGTGGAAATGATGAACATTGGCTAGCTGAATAATTAGCATAGAAATATTTGAGGCTTCGAAGTATTTGGACAAGTAGGTTATTAAGGGTTCATCATTTCCGCTAACCCCCAAACCTCGCAGTTAGGGGAAAGAAAGGTTTATTAAGGATCTAGAATTACTGTAAAAGCATAGGGAAACTCGCACATGTTAATGTTTCTTTTTAGCCCAAAAAGA
>JAFDHR010000107.1 GCA_019308645.1 Deltaproteobacteria bacterium | reverse complement strand
TTAGCAGAATATTTTTCTCTATTTTTCAAAAAAAGCTGCCTGCTCGACTAACCGGCTCAATTTTCAACGGCCTATTTTTTGTAACAGTGAATTGTCGGACAGGCTCCTAGAGGCCCAAGTGAACAACGCTATAGATTTGACACTATTACGAAAATTGGCTGAGGGCCTTGGAAAACATGCTGGGCCCGCCTTTCAGAAGTATTTCCTTGGACCAGCCGCAGAAGAGGATGATACTGTGGCAATTCTTTTTTCCAAGCTTGTGGAAATAGACAAAAATGGAACCTTTATCCCGATATTCTTGGAGGAATTGAATCTCCTTGGAGAAATCCTTTTCGCAGATGGTGACACCTCTGACAAGACAGGCGCTATCGCGAATTTTCTCGAATACTTATTGCTGGAGGCACGACGTGGCATACACGAGGACATTCCTCTTGAATACTTCTCAGCGGAGTTCAGGGTTGGCATTATTCTCTTAGCAAAAACAGAAAAGGCTCGAATGTCGGGAGTTACTCCCTACCTGAAGGCGTTGGATGAGAATATCAGACTTGGGTGCGATTCGATCTATATAATCGCATACCCACCTGCCTTTCACTTCTTCTCGCGTTTCTTAGATGCGGTTGATGGGGATGATAGGGTTTCTTGCGTGAAAAAAGTGAAAACACATGCTCAGGTTGATCTGCTACAGGGTGTCGCAACTAAGCAGATTGCAATGCTGCGCAGAAACCCGATGTTCGCGGACACTACCTTCGACGAAAAAGTCAAGACGGCAAGGCTCAGAGTTGGAGGTATTGTTGAGGGCAAAGTTTTGGATGTATCAAAAAACACAGCACTCATTGATGTTCGCGGAATTAATTCAATGATTCATAGGACTGAGTGTTCGTGGATTATGGTCAAAGATTGCACAGCGGTCTTGATCGTCGGAAATACAGACAAATTTATGATTAAGTCCATTGAGTCGTCCCGGGCAATGCTTGAGTTGACAAAGAGATTCCCGGAAGATGATCCTTGGCGTTCGGGAAAAATTCCCGAAGTTGGAGAAACAGTCGAAGCTACATTCCATTCCTGCGATGGATTCGCTTATCGTGCATTGTTCGACGGGAATATAGAAATACTGATACCCCGCCAGGAATTGTCATGGATTGAGGCACCTGATCCCGAAAGTACTGAACTTATTGGGACTGTTCAGAAGGTACGCATAATTGAGAGGCCTGATCAGGAACGGATATTAAAGGGCAGCATCAGGAATTTGGTTGAAAATCGTTGGCCTGAAATCCACAAAAGGCTGCCCAAAGGGACGAGACTGCGGGGGATTGTTATGGAAATCAATCCAAACTTCGTTCGGCTCAAATTACCAGACGGGTTGCAGGGAATAGTGCTTAAAGAAGCAATGGTTAGCGGCGGATTCGAGTATGCTGACTATAAGAATACCCTTGCTCTGGGACAGAAACTAGATGTAGTGGTAACTAAGGTCTTCTTGAAGAAGCGCAAGATCCGCCTTGATCTCCAGAGGAATATCGAGAGGGAGGGAAATTAGCCAAGAAAATGAGAGTGGACGTAGTTTCTGAATGAACTCATGAATTTGGGGTCTAAAGGCTAAAGGGGTCATAAAGGGGTCAAATACCAGTTAAATAGGCTGCGCATTTAACAGGATAAATCTTTTTTTGACAATTGTTAGCCAGGAAATCGTTCCAGGAAATACTAAATGAAGGATTTTATCGGCGTTACAGTCCAGTGCGTCCACGGGTTTATTAGAGCCACTACTCAAGCGAATCAATTGGCTTTTTAGGAGGTAAGAAATGAAGGATATTTTAAGAGATATTCAAAACAAATTATCAAATCACGTTTATAACAATGAAGAGCATGTGCGATTATCATTAGTATCTAGAATTCTTATTAAATTAGACTGGGATTTATGGGACCCAAATGAGGTTAATTCTGAGTTTACCGTTATTCCTCAGGAAGACCAATCACGAATTGATCTAGCTCTATTTTCTACTCCTTATTTACCCTCTGTTTTTATCGAAATAAAAGCTGTAGGGAAACTAGAAGGAAATATAGATCAGATAGAACGGCAGTTGCGTGATTATAATCGAAATAACACTGCTTTATTCTCAATTATTACAGATGGCCGGAAGTGGAGACTTTATTATTCACAAACTGGTGGCGAATTTTCACAGAAATGCTTCAAAACTATTGATATACTCGAAGACAATCCTGATGACACAGAACTAGCCTTTTATGCTTTTTTATCAAAAGGCGAAATTACCAATGGAAATGCAGAGCGAGAAGCTCAAAACTATTTACGACTGAATCAAAAACAACGTGCTATGGAAGATGCATTATCAGAAGCACGCAGAATGATTTTGGAGCCGCCATATCCCAGCTTGCCACAAGCAATTGTTCAAGTAGTTTCTGAAGCTGGTTTTCCAATTTCTGAAAGTGAAGCTGCTAAATTTGTCAAAGAATTTGGCAGTAAAAAAGTATCTATTGAGATCCCAACTCCGGAACGTATTGAAAAGCAAAAACCTAAGGGTATTCAGCATATTAAGACCACTTCTGCACAGAAATTAAAGGAGATTCTAAAATATAAAGACCTCCCGATTTTCTTCCCTTACAAGGGTACTACTCATGAGGCTTATATGCCAAAACAAGAATTTACCAGGACCCCTGAGGTTCTCTATGAAGGCAAAGAGTATTCATCTCCTTCAGCGGCAGCGGTAGCGGTTATTAGAAAATATACTAACAGGACAACTGAAGATGGATGGAGAGTATGGAGGTTTGAAGACCCTGAAACCGGCAATTTAATACCTATTGATAATTTAAGATGAGAAATGTGGTGAGCGGGTCAAGCCTTCGTTTGACTTATCTTAAGTCATTAAGTGTTTTGGGGAATATAAAATTAAGGGTTTTGTCGGTGTCACGGAAAATAATTGGTTTGCATTTCTCTCCCAGCAGCCAGGGATTGATGAGGTGAACTTCTGGCAACCTGATGGGACAGGCCAATTTCGCGCACTAGATCCGGGGGAGACCTTCTTGATTAAGCTGCACAAAACTCTGGAGAGACACCTTGCAACGTCTTAATGTCAGACAGTCTCAGATCAGAGAGTGTATAGAAAAGTCGATGTTTGCTGTCGATCGATTGCCATCAAACCCACCTCTCCATAATGGGGAAATACTTCTGTTACAACTCGTCAAGCAAGAGGCAATTTTTCTAGGAAAATTACACTCCCGCATTGAGTTTGCTCTTTTATTCGATCATTATGAAATTGATCACACTGGTGAAATCAGTAGATATCACTGGCCCTTAGCTGGAAAAACATGGAAATACATACTCTTTTGCTCTAGAACAATCCCGACCGTACCATTTAGCTTGGAGGATTTACCTCTTTCGTTCGATTATGCAGGTCAGGCAAATCCAAGAGCTATTAATCCAGCGGACGAATCGTCGATGCTGTCCTACATTTGGGGTGAAGTAAGTGGTTATACCCTAAGAGATAATTTCGGCCCGACTTTAGTCAGAGAAGCAGTGGCTAATTACGATGCCACAGTTATCAGAAAAAAACCATTCAAAATTTTGATCCCCGAACATGAAGAATTCTACAGAGACCAATTGTTGGCCGAATCGTTGAAATCCATTTATGACCATAGGTGTCAGATCTGTGGAATGAATTTCAGGATCAAATACGATGCACCATTTGCCGAAACTCATCATATTCGTCCCCTAAGTGAACATGGCTTAGACATAGGGGAAAACATTATCGTCATCTGCCCAAATCATCATCGAATAGTACATAAAACCAAACCAAGATTTGATAGATCGAAACTCTTATACCGCTACCCCAATGGTTTGGAGGAAAGGCTGATTCTCACAAATCACTTAGAACAAACCTCATTTTGGAGGTAATTAAAGAAAAAAGAATAAATGAAATGCTTTGTTGGCATCACGGATAATGATTGGTTTGCATTTCTCTCCCAGCAGCCAAATAAAATATGGGGAACAGATCTTCATTTTTCATTACTGTTATTTTCTGCTTTTTTTGTCACCTGTGAAAGCAAACAAAAATGTATCTAGCTGAATTACACGGCAAATTGACTCAGAGAATTGAGAGAATGGAAGACATTTTGACTTCAAATGTCTTTTCATTTTTTAAATACTCGACTCGAGATATTTTTCTAAAAGGCTATCTGTACACATTGGGTTTTGATGTTTCTGATCAGGAAGCTAACGAAGCAGAATTTATATTTTGGCCACGTTTTGAGGAAAATACTGAACCGGATCTCGTTATAATAGTTGGAAATTACTATTTACTGATTGAAGCTAAATATTTTTCAGATTTTGGCGGTGAAACTGATAAAACAAAAGCACAACTCATCCGCGAAATAGAGGGCGGTAGATTAGAGGCGAAAAATTACGGTAAGGATTTTGTATTGATTCCAATTACAGCCGACTCTTATTACAAAAAATTCAAATTCCAAGCAATCACGTCGGATTCAAAACTTCATTTTAAATGGACTAATTGGCAGAAGGTTTCATGGCTCCTTACCAACATCTTAGAGAGTGACAAAAAAATATCAAAGCAAGAGCGGGAATTCGCCCTTGATTTATATAATTTGCTTGACAAGAAAAATCTTCGTGAATTTCAAAGCTTCGATATCCTTTCTCTCATGAACCAATATCTCAAACCACATGCTTCTATTTTCTTTGAGGCAAAAACTGCTAAATTCCGTGGGGATTTCATAGGTTTCTTAAACAGTTTACTATCTGATAAAAAAATCGTGATGATGAGAAAAACTATTTTTCTAACTACACAGAAAAAGATATTTACCCATTTATTGCAATCAAGGAGATTAAAGCATTCTAAAGATACTGTATTCTTTAAAGGGGGCTGAAATCATGACCGACAAAAATGAGATAATCGAACAGACGAATTTAGCTTTTGACTTTATCCAGAAACTGTATCTGGAGGTATCTTATTTAATCAAAGAAGTAGAAGGAATTTTACGTGAAGAAGAAGAGAAATTCCTTATCGGAAAACCTGGGGGAGGCTATGCGATTACTGGAAGAAGATCAATGGGTTTAGAATCAGTTAATGTTAATTTATGGCTGTTGAGAAAATTTGCTGTATTTTTTGTCCCAGAGGATAAAACAGAAGTTAAAGGTGGCCAACTCATAACAAATATTGATGATGATTTAAAGGTCTTATACCTAAGGATTGTGCTTAGCAATAAGGATATTGAAGAACCAGCGGTTTATTCAGGAGTATTGCATGATATCAACACGCAATCTGGAGTAAAAGGGATTACAAGGTTTGAGCACATAATGGGGCACTTGGAATACAATGACGAAAAGATTTTCAAAAATGTAGAGAAAATTAATTATGAAGATGCACGTATAAAGTTGCAAGGGGATCTAATAAAGAATAATTTGTTTGAAATCAACGACAGCGAAACTATCCTTGAGAAGATAATTAATCCATCACTAGCATTGTATAGAAGGTATTGAGATAAAAAGTAAATCGGTCCATTTGTAAATAAGTAAAAATTTATCGGAAATTTGAATCACACCTTGATTTGTTATTAAATCTATGCCGATTTTTTGAAAATGAAAACGGATATCGGAGAATATATTGCTGGAGCTTACTTAAAGCTGATCAAAGAATGTGAGGCTGTAGATTATAATGTAAGGTCGCCAGGAGGTGGTTTGGAAGGGCTAAATGAATTGGATGTCATAGGATTAAGTTTCAACAAACAAACAGTTTATCTTTGTGAGGTAGCCACACACATAAGAGGGACCTTATACAAGGACAATAAAACAACTGTTGAAAGAATCAAAAAGAAATACGAGTGGCAGAAAAGCTATGCAAAAAGGTATCTTCCTCAATTCCCCATTCGGCATTTCATGTTTTGGTCTCCGGTCGTTCCCGTAGGTTATATTACCAACGAGCTTAAGGAAATTGAAGGGCTGGAATTAATAATCAACCAAGAATATACAAAATGCGTTGAGGAATTGAGGAAAAAAGCAAGCAAAATGACTCAAGATACCAATAATCCATTCTTCAGGGTCTTACAAATATTGGAACATTTAAAGAAGTAGCAATGTAATTGGAAAGTGGTCAAGAAAGTCGTCGAGTCTATTGTTGATTCATTTAGAAGCCTGTTTGTGACTTCATCGAAATGAATATTCTATTTGACAATCGAAGTAATCCTCTCAAATCCAACTATATCAAAAAATGTATCGCAGGTTTTGGAGAAAGCTACAACGCAACGGTTTGGGAAATAATAAATAATTCTCGTAAAGGGATAAACAAGGAAATCTTTTTTAAAAATGTGGCAACACTAATGCCGAATTTCAAAATGACACGTGCTGGCACTTTTAAAGGAGTTAAATATTTGGTTGGTAGGGTTAAGGATCCAAACAGACAAATAGCTGCTTGCTGGGCAGGGATTGGCAATAATGCAGTAAAACTGAGAAATTTTCTAGACTTACATAAGAAAGATCGGGCCAGAGTACTCATTGAAATACTCCGCCCAGTCCAAAATGAGGTAGCTTCAGAACTTTGGGAAATGTTTAAAAACCTGGTGTCTCTATGTATGGGAAAAAACACTTTAGGACTGGTAGCTGCAAGTAAAGTTCTATTTGCTATACTTCCAGAAGTGGCCCTTCCTATTGACAATACTCAATGGAGGAGAGTTTTTAAAACCATTGACTATGGCGATATTATTAGATTAATGGCTGAGGAAATAACTGAATGGGAAAAAAGGACAGGGAAACTCCTTGACTCTTGTGATCCCCACCCACTTACAACACTACCAGCAATATATAATGTAATGGCTATGAAAGCAAAGCCTTAAGTGAATTTGTGAAGTAGGGGACGTCCATTGGTAAATCAGTAACTTCCCATAGCATAATGGACTGAATTAAAGTCGGGATGTCGTGTCATGAGCTTGCCCGTCGGACTCCATCGGCGTTACGGATAATGATTAGTTTGCATTTTTCAAATGGATTAGGCTATCAGGGAAGTCCGGGACGTTGTTGACTAAGTTGAATAACTCAAAGCGTCAAGGCAATTGAATTTGGGGTCAAATCTCCGTTTGACTTATGTTTAATAAGTGAGTGTTCCAGTAAATATGAAATGGAGGGATTTTTCTGCGTAAATTACAGCAAACACAGAAAAGAGGGGTCAGGTCTTCATTCTTCACATGATAGGGGACGCTCGTGCAGAGCGTGCATAACTTTTCTTGATAGGGGACGCTCGTGCAGAGCGTGCATAACTTTTCTTGAAGTAGGAAATGAAAGGCTCCATCGGCGTCACGGATAATGATTGGTTTGCATTTCTCTCCCGACCCCTTTTTTATGAATTAGCAATTAATCAGCTTATACATCTAAGCTAGATTAAGATTATCGTCGTACGCTAGTACGCATTAGGGGGTGTATAATATGTTGAATAAAACATTTGAAGGGGGACGCTCTTCAATAATTAAATAACTCGATAAAAAGAACAACAGGTTACCATTTCTTGA
>JAFDHR010000106.1 GCA_019308645.1 Deltaproteobacteria bacterium | reverse complement strand
GGAAATCTTCTTGCATCAAGGCTTCTTGGTGAGGCCTGTATATCTGCTGGAATTCCTGCGGTAGTAAGTGAGATTCACGGAATGGCCCAGAGAGGTGGTATTGTTGAGTCATCCCTTATTATGGGAGCAAACAGCCCGATTGTTTCAAAGGGTGAGGCAGATATTTTGATCGGTTTCGAGCCATCAGAGACATTAAGGGCATTGAACAAATGCAACAAGGATACGGTAGTTATCACCAATATTCATCCTCTTCCTCCTTTTACTGTCACAATAGGCCAGGGAGTGTATCCTGATATTGATGAGGCCCTTGATCTAATCAGAGATAATGTTTCCTTGTTAATAGCTCTGGATGGTGATGAGTTGGCAGCAAAGGCTGGAAATCCTTTATCCCTCAATATGGTTATGCTCGGGGCATTGATTGGTAGCAAAGTTATTCCTTTGAAAGAAGATATACTCAAGGAAACAATATCTAAGACAACAAAACAGACATTTTTAGAGTCGAATTTAAAGGCCTTTGATTTTGGTGTTGCTGCCTCACGTGTTGGATGAGTACAAGGCAGTTTTTATTTCCTTTAACTTGCAAAATAAGAAGGTTCCCAATTTTTATATCCTTCCATAAACAAAGGTTTCCCTCTTAAACCAAGGGTATTATAGACAAAAATGTTAAACCCTCATATTTAAAGAGAGATGGGGGTTTTTGTGATAATGACACAACTTTATTCTCGAGGAATTTTCCATATTTGTTCTATTACCGCACGATAGCAGAAAATAAGGAGGAAAACTTGAAATGAAAGATGTAAAGGACGTAAACATGATAAGGTTTTTATTATGGTTCGTTCTGTTTTCGGTCTTTGTTTTTATCCACCCTCTTGGTCTTTTGGCCGAGGATTACCTGTTTATGGCCGATGGGCTCTATGAGCAAGGGGGAGAAGAAAACTACAAACGGTCTATTGATGTATACCTCAAGGCCTTGAAAGAAAACCCTAATGATTACGAAGCCAACTGGAAGTGTGCAAGGGCATATAGGGAATATGGCGAAACGATAAAGAGACAGGCCGGTGAGGGGTGGAAGAAAGCCTGTGCAAAGTATGCCAAAGAAGGTATGAAATATGCGCAAAAGGCCATTGAGAAGGAGCCTGATAAGCCCGATGGTCATTATTATTATGGCCTGAATGTAGGCATTTATTCTGACGGTGTAAGTATATTCACTGCCTTGGCAGAGGGCCTTAAGAGCAAAACCCAGAGGAGTTTTGAGAAGTCCTATGGGTTGAATAAGATGTATAACGAGGCTGGCCCCATACTGGCACTCGGCAGATTCTGGGCGATTGTCCCCTGGCCATACAAAGACAAAAAAAAGGCTCTCAAATTTTATCGGGAGTACCAAAAAACCCGATATTTCAATGAAAAAGCCGAAGGGAAAATATACCTTGCTGAATTGCTATTGGAATTAAAGGGAAAAGAAAACAAAGAAGAAGCGAAGGCCCTACTGCAAAAGGCTTCGCAGTCTGATGAAAAATACTTTATAGACTGGGCCGAGAGACTTCTGAGAAAAATTGAAAATACAATAGGCGAAAAAAAAGCTATTTCACATTAGAACCAGTAGTCATAAAGCGTAACCGTTCACGGGTTCACGGGTTCAAAGGTTGTATTCTCATCACCTTACGCAATTTTGTAAACGTTTTGTACGGGAAACTGACCGCTTCCATATCCCCATAAACCTGCCCGCCAGCCGGCAGGCGGGTCTGGAACATGGTACTTGGCAATGACGTGGCAAAACCCGCATTCTTTACGAGGTTTTCGGGAATCCAATTTCAGTCTTTTCCCTAACCCTGAACCTTGAACTCTGAACCTGTGAACGGTTACCTCTCCGTATTGCAAATAGGATCATAAGTACGCTATAAATTTAACAAAAAAAGGCGGTAGTCATGGATTATACACAGATGACAGCACCCTGTGGACTGGATTGTTTTAATTGTCCAATGTATCTGGCAAATGAAAACGAAAAATTACGAAATATCATAGCCGAAAGATTAAATCTTGCACCTGAAAAGGCAGTATGTGGGGGATGTCGCAATGAAAACGGGACAATAGCCTTTCTCAATATGACTGAGCCATGTAGTATCTATAAATGTAGCGAGAATAGGGGAATCAATTTTTGCTATGAGTGTTCTGAGTTTCCATGCGATCATCTTCACTCTTATGCTGACAAGGCCTCCCAATTCCCGCACAACACAAAGGTTTTTAATTTATGCTTGATTAAGAAAATGGGATTAGAGGCATGGGCCAAAGAAAAGGCAAAAGCTGTTAAGGATACTTATTTCAAAGGAAAGTTCAAACTATAACCAAAAGATTACCTTTATATGAAAGTCGTCAGTTGTCAGTTGTTTTTTGCAACGGACTACGGACTGCTGACAACGGACTTTTGACTTTTCATCCTTAGTTGTGGCCGAAAGGCCATGAGTGTTCATTAGAGTCCCAAAAGGGATGGTTTACATTTGTTTGGCCATTTCATCTCAAGTATCCCTGGTTCAATAAATCTGGGTGTAACTTCAATTGTAAAAGTGCTGGCCCATACAATTCTTCTGAGAGATATCTAAAAGATTTTTGCTATTTGATTATCTCCTATCCTCGAACACAACGGACATGGTAATGGTTGCTCTTATAATAACTGAGTACGTAGGCGCCGTCGAACATTACAATCCAGGCGTTTTTTGTATGTTCAGCAAAGGTCGTTGACGACCAATATGACAAGGTATCCCGAAAGGGAATCTCTTCACGCATAACAGGGCGTAATGTATCATAGAGGGCGCTTCTATCTAATAGCGTTTCCAGTTCCAGGGCAGTCGGCAAGCGCCAGTCGTCCTTACCGCCCAGTGAAAGGGATTGTGCATATTCCAAAGCTTCGTTCCAGGACATCCCGCCAGCAGATTCACACTGCCATTCAAGGGTGGTCTTCGGATCTGTCCACGTAGGTGTTTGTATTTTTCCACGTTCAAAGGGGCCTGCACATCGAATATTCACACCTCCCATTATCCGGGGTAGAAAAACATGATATTGAATTGTAGGCCATTGTAAATTCAGTTAGAAAAATCCTTTGGGTCTCCCCAGGCGATACAGTGTGCGGGACAGGCTATGCTGCATGCAGGCTCCTCCCCCATTTCGAGTCTCTCATGACAGAGGTCACATTTGACGGCGAGTTCTCGATCCTCATCATACTGCATCGCCCCGTACGGGCAGGCTTCCACACATGCCTTGCACCCGGTACAAAGCTCCTCGTTGATGAGCACAATCCCACGCTTGTCTCTGATGATCGCCTCAACAGGGCACGCATCCCCGCAGGGGGGATCGTCGCAGTGGTGGCAGTAGACGGGGATAAAGAGAGGAGATTTTTCGATGACCCTGATTAATCGTGGCCCTACACCAAGCCCGTGTTCCTGTTTGCAGGCAATCTCACAGGCATGGCACCCATTGCAATCTTCCTCAAAGAAATGTAAAGATATTTTTTCCATGTCTTCCCTCCTATTCATCTTCACAGGGAGATATGTTACACAAACAGACTCGCACATTAGTAGAGCCCATATTGGGGTCACATGTCTCAAAGGCATTGTCGGTCAAGATATTAGCATTGGATATTTCCCAGCCATGTCCCGGATCTTTTATCTCTGGGAACCACCACCCATGCTCTGAGGTCACAACCCTGGGATCGATGCCGTCATATAGTTTTGCGCGCTGTTTTATACGTCCCCTTGGCGATTCTATGTAAATCCATTGTCCATCCTCGATACCATGTTTTTTGGCAGTCTCAGGATGAACTTCCGCTATAGGATCGGGTCTGATTTCCCTCAGCAATGGAATCATTCGCCCTGCTGAATGGAAATAGGTCGGTGTTCGGAGCCCTGAATTGAAGATGTAAGGGTATTTCTTCGCCACCTCAGGAGTGGAATACGGGCTCTCAGGGACTTCCACATATTTGGGTAGAGGATCACGCCCCCATTTCTCTAAAATGGTTGACCATAGTTCCAGTTTCCGGGTAGGGGTGGAAAACCCTCTCTCTTTATATTTATAATAGACATTTTCACCATGCAGATAGCCTTTCTCCTTAAATTGCTCAAAGGTCAATCCCGAGGGTTCGAGAAGATAGTCCAGACCATCTTCTACTGTGGGCCACCATTTCTGTCCCATTCTTTTACCGAGCTCCTGAAAGATTTTGTGATCCTGCCATGCCTCCCCAATCTCGCAACACTTCTGCCTGGCGAACACATAGCCGTGGCGTTTCCAGTTATCGGCCACATGGTTTTGTTCCAACCAGGTACCGGCAGGAAGGAAGATATCGGCCAGTTCCGCGGTGGGGGTCATGAAATGATCGATGACCACCAGGAATCCAATTTTTTTCAGTGCCTCATAGGCCTCTCTGGCATTGGCTCTGGATACCACCGGGTTGGTACCGCATAGCAATCCAGCCTTAAGCTGATACGGTTTTCCGTAAACAATAGAATCCCATGCCTTTTTGGGATTGATAAAGGCCACCCTGGCGCCGAGCTTAAATTGTTCTCCGCCCAGTCTCTTTGCGAGCACCTCCTTAGAGAGGTCTTTGTGTCGGCCGAATTCAGCAACTGTCCGTGTGGGCGGATTCACAAAGAGTGCATTTCCACCAGGAGCGTCCAGGTTGCCCGTTATCCCCATGAGTCCGATCGCGGTGCGTGTAAAGTCGGTGCAGTTAATACTCTCTTCTGTGGGCACGCCCCATTGGATAGCGGCCGGTTTTGTGGTGGCATACATCCGTGCGGCCTCCCGGATCAGTTCTTTATCAATCCAGGTAATTTCCTGTACTTTTTCAAGGGGATAATCCTTCATGACTCTTTCCTTAAAGGCATCCCAACCGTGAATATAATTCTCAACAAAATCCTTGTCATAGAGATTTTCTTCAATGATCACGTGGTGGAAACCGAAGGCAAGGGCGCCATCCGTCCCCGGACGGATCTGAAGCCAAAGATCGGCCCTCCCGGCGTAAAACGATTTTCGAGGATCGACGTTAATAAGCTTGACCCCATTTTTTAAGGCCCTCATGAAATTTTCACCTGTATATTCGTCGGGATTGGTCCACATGGGGTTGGTAGCCCATATAACGATGCATTTCGGCTCATTGACATAATAGTCGACAACAGGTAGATTGCCGCATGTAATCAGACTGGATGAGACCCTTGAGACATAACAAAAATGGCCGGCCGTCAGGACATTTGGGGTGCCCAGCTGATTTGCAAAGCGGTAGAGGTGACTCTCATAGTCCCGTCCCGTGCCTTGCCCTACGACGATGTGTTCCGGCCCGTACTTGTCGATTACAGCCTGGAACTTGGTCGCTACTGTATCGAGTGCCTCTTCCCATGTGATTCGCGCCCATTTCCCACTGAGTTTATCGCCAACCTTCTTCATCGGGTGAATAATCCTGTCCGTATGATAGGCCAATTGGGTGATGGCCAGGCCCTTAGAACACATGGTACCGTGGCTGATGGGGGAATTGGGATCACCCTCCACCTTGACCACCTTGCCGTCTTTCACGTGAGCGATCACGCCACAGGCCCCATGGCAGCTTCGGCAGACAGTTTGAATTTTCTTTACTTCTTCCATTGTTCAATTCTTTTCCATTTTGTTTTATCCTTCTTGGCCTATCCAGCCGTCTGAAGCTTTTTCTTAATATCTTCCTGCAGGGATTTCTTATCCAATTTTTCTGCGCCAGTATATGGCATGGCATCGATAAATTCAATCCGCTCAGGAAGCTGAAGCACAGAGGCTTTCTGCTCTTTTAAAAAGGAAATGATCTCGTTCGAGGACAGTTGTGTCCCGGCCTTGGGTTGGATATAGGCACAAACCCTTTCGCCCATAACAGGATCGGGTATAGGGATAACAGCCACGGCTGCGACATCTGGGTGACGGTTGATGAGTCTCTCGATTTCAGTGGCACTGATACTCTCACCGCCTCGGTTAATCATTTCCTTGATACGGCCGGTGAGCGTGATGTAGCCTTTTTCATCGATCTTGGCCACGTCTCCGGTCCTGAAGAACCCGTCCTTAGTCAATGCCTCTTTGTTCTCCTCTGGATTATTGTAATAGCCCGTAAATACACCGGGGCCTTTAAGAATCAATTCACCCTGCGTGTTGGGGGGAAGTTCATTTCCATCTTTATCGATGACCTTGTATGTATCATAAGGGCATGTGGGCCTCCCCACGGTGGTACAGATTGTCTCTAAATCATCAGTGGTGCGTGTGATGGTCGTCATTCCTTCTGTCCCGCCATATCCATTGTAAAACTTCATTTTCAACTTTTCCGTGACATCTTTTACGAGATCAGGGTGGCTTGTCCCCCCTGCGCTGTGCATCTTTTTTAAGGAACTCAAATCATGCTTAGCAAGGTCCTCGTATTGGAGCATCCTTTGCGCCAGAGTGGGAACCCAGATGATGGAAGTGATTTTCTCCTTTTCAATGGTCTCACAGATCTCTTTATCGTCTGTGGAATCCAGGAATACAATCTTTCCAAGCGTGATAATGCTTCCGATGAAGCCCTTGGAGAATGTTAAATCGTGACCTACGGGACCTGCGATCAGGTTAATGTCCTGGTTGCTTTGCTCCCACGACTTGGAGCAATATTCGATGCCGGTAATGAGACTGTTGTGTGTGCGGGGGACGATCTTAGGCGCTCCGGTCGTCCCTCCGGTCGGTCCCATATGGGCCACCTGCATGGGATCCGAAAGCCTGCTGGCAAGCCGGGCCAGATTGTCCTCGGTCAATTCAGCCTCCTCGATAAGACTTTCAATGCTTGTAAAGGGCTGCTGATCCCCTTCTCCCCGGACAGTAATGACATTCTTAAGTTCCGGATGTTCCTTCAGGACGTCATTGATAATGGGAACGTAATCTGTTTTTTTGTATCTGGAGGCGACAATCCAGGATGTGGCTCCCGTAAGGCTAATCAGATGGTTGATTTCAAACTGGCGATATCGGTCAATCAACAATACCGGGATAGCTCCAATTTTTTGAAGGGCGAAATAGGCAAAAACGAATTCGTTCCAGTTTGGAAGCTGAACCAGGACCCGGTCCAAGGGCTGGATGCCGAGATCTATTAGTCCTATGGCCAGCTTATTTGTCTTTTCACGAGCCTCCCCATAGCTAAGACGCGTCTTCCGATCGACAAAGGCCTCTTTTTCAGGGCGAATATCCGCAGCCCTGTCAAGGATATCTCCAAATGTCAGCCCTGACCACCACCGACACGAGTTATACTTTTCAGCATCCTCTTTTTTATAGGGTGTAAATCCTTCCAAGAACTTCACCATACCTTGCCCTCAATTCCACTAACCAATTAAAGTGATAAAGGTAATTGCTCAAAATCCTGTGGAAATTTACTGCTTTTTTAGGGCATGGGTGTCTTTTTTTGCTTATGCCCTTAAATATAACTTAAGATTAGTTGTCATTTCAAAATTGGGTAATATAGACGGATCATATGATTCTAAGGCCAAGTTGCTATTACCCAATTTTGAA
>JAFDHR010000105.1 GCA_019308645.1 Deltaproteobacteria bacterium | reverse complement strand
CGATTCAATAGAAAGCTGTGTGGTATCAACACCCATAGGAGTTGTATCTACACCTGGGTTAGGTTGCTGTCCTGTCATAGCAGTTGTGCCATTGTCAAGAATTACCAGGGTAAAGTTATGATTATTATGAACAGCATTTATCAGGGCTGGTATGCCTGCATGAAAAAAGGTTGAATCCCCTATAAACGAGACGACCTTCTGATCCGTGGCCGCTGCGATTCCACAGGCAGAGCCCACTGATCCACCCATACATATAACAATATCAGCCATAGATAGGGGAGGAAGTACACCCAAAGTATAGCAGCCAATATCAGAGGGGTAAATAGCATCGGGGCCATAGACCTTCTTTATTGCATAGTACATGGCCCTATGCGGACAACCAGGACAGAGATTAGGTGGTCTGCCTGGAAGATCAGGAACATTGGTAACATCTACCGCCTTTGGGGAAGTATCAGGCACACTGAAATATGCGGCAATAGTCTTGCGAACCAGGCCCGGATCGTATTCATACAGCCTTGGGAAAAGGCCATCCCCCTTTCCCTTAATAGGTATCCCTATTCCCTTTGATTGGGCTATCGACCTAATTTCGGTTTCCATTACCGGCTCAAGCTCTTCGACTACCAGTACTTTTTCCACATTGCTAAGGAATTCCTCAATCATTTTTTCCGGCATGGGGTAAGAAAAACCGAGCCTGAGGATAGCCACTTTATCACCTATTCCGAGATCATTAATTGCATCCTGCACATAGTTCATGCTCACGCCATTGGTCACTATGCCCCATTTTCCGCTGCCAATAAGCTGATTATATTTCGAGTTCTCAGAGAGCGTCAATGCTTGATCATATTTCTCCAATAGGATCTTATGCAGGTTTCTGGAAACAGCAGGAATTGCCACGAAATGAAAGGGATCTTTTTTAAAGAAACCTTTGGATTGTATGGGCTTGATTGAACCAAATTTTACCGCCCCTCTGAGGTGATTGAGCCTGGTTGTAGTCCTTAGGATAACCGGTAACTTCAATTGTTCTGAGATATCAAATGCAGCAACTGTCATGTCCCTCATCTCCTGAGCATTTGTGGGCTCTATCATGGGGAGCCCTGACAGTCGTGCATAGTATCTGTTATCCTGCTCATTCTGGCTTGAAAATAAAAAGGGGTCATCAGCATTTATAACAACCATGCCTGCGTTTACCCCAAGATAGGCCATGGTCATGAGGGTATCAGAGGCAACATTCATCCCCACATGCTTCATGGTACAAATGCTTCTTACGCCTGAAATAGCGGCACCTGCTGCAACCTCTAATGCCACCTTTTCGTTAGTGGAATACTCAAAATAGAATCCGGCGTCCCTGTACAGGGTAAAAAACGTATCTGGTATCTCAGAGGATGGTGTGCCAGGGTAACAGCTTGCAACACCAATACCTGCCTCAATAGCACCCCTTGCAATTGCCTCATTACCTAATAAAAACATCTCTGTGTCTGGCGAATCAATAAGTAGTTTATGCATATCTCAACCTTTATTTATGGTTAACAATTTTATATATCAGAGTTTCTATCAATGGCGGAACATCAATAGGCTTTTTGCAGCAATTAGGGCAAACTCCCTAAGTTTTTAGCTACAATTTAGCTATTTTATAACTTTTACGAATCTATACTGTCAAGAAAGAAATGAAACACTCTTCACATTCGATTCCAAAAAAATAGATGTTTATTTGTAATTAGCAGGTTCAAAGTTCCGGGTTCACGCCTGCCCACCCCGATTGTATCGGGACAGGCGGGGTTCAATGGTTATTTGCTGAACCATTAACTGTTAAACGCGGGTTTTTCATGAGCTGGCTGAGGAGTCTTGGCATGGACAACGGTTAATGGCTCCAAGTTGAACCCCTGAACGGTGAACGGTGAACCTAACAGCCTGAGTAGGTACGTTTATTTAATCTTAAAACCTTTTTTTCCTTTTCCATATATCTCTCGTAATTTTGGTTTCTCTATCTTGCCAGTGGGATTCCGTGGTACATCACCAAAGACTATATTTCGAGGCCTTTTATACCTTGGTAACTCTTGACAAAATTCATTTACTTCATCTTCTGTCATCGCCTTACCAGGCTTAACTTTTATGATAGCCAATGTAATCTCCCCAAGCCGCTCATCAGGTATGCCAATAACCGCAGAATCTTGAATCTTTTCATTATTTGCAAGAAAATCCTCAATTTCTACTGGAAATATGTTTTCTCCGCCAGTGATGATAACATCCTTTTTTCTGTCCACGAGCCATATAAAACCATCCTCATCTATCCTGGCCATATCCCCAGTTAAAAGCCAACCATTAAAAAGTGCGCTGGCTGTCGCCTCAGGGTTCTTATAATACTCCTTCATCACCCCAGGCCCTTTTACCATGAGCTCACCAGGTTGTCCTTGAGCAACAGTGTTACGGCTTTCATCCACTACCTGATATTCCCAGTCAAAGCCAGGCACACCAATTGCACCGACCTTGCGAATATTTTCTATTCCAAGGTGAACACAACCAGGCCCAGTAGTTTCACTTAAACCATAATTGGTATCATAGTCATGATTGGGAAATACCTTTTTCCAGTTCTTTATCAAGCTTGGGGGAACTGGCTGTGCACCAATATGCATCAATCTCCACTGATTTAATGAATAATCAGAAAGTTTTACATCCCCATTTTCTATTGCAAGAAGAATATCCTGAGCCCATGGCACCAGCAGCCAGACAATAGTCACCTTCTCTTCTGATATTGCCTCCAAGATCCATTCGGGTCTTATCCCTTTAAGAATAACTGCCTTTGAGCCAACAATAAAACTGCCAAACCAATGCATCTTAGCACCGGTATGATACAGGGGTGGGATTAATAAAAAATTATCCTGATGCGTTTGATTGTGATGTCGATTCTCAATGATACAGGCAGCCTCAAGGTTTCTGTGGGTTAAAAGTATTGGCTTTGGTGTGCCCGTGGTACCAGAGGTAAAATAAAGGCCTGCATCATCTTCAATTCCTATTTCAACATCAGGATTTACAGGAGAATTCGTGTTTAAAACATCCTCATATTTTTCTGCATAAGCAGGCCTCGTCTCATCTGGCCCCACAAAGATATAATCCGTTATAGTAGAAAGCTCCCCCTTAATCTCTGTAACCCTGTCTATGAATTCCTCTCCAAAAACCATGGCCTTACCTTCAGCAATTCCAGCACATAGTTTTATATCCTGAGCAGAAAACCTGAAATTCAATGGTACTGCCCATGCCCCGGTCCTTAAAATTCCAAAATAGGCAGGGAGCCACTCAATACAGTTCATCATGAGATGAATAACCTTGTCACCCTTTCGAATCCCCTTGGCTATTAGCCCATTGGCAAACCTGTTGGCCTGCTCATCAAATTCTTTCCATGTAATTTCTACCCTTCTGGCTTTTGCGGGTTCTCGTTCAATAAGGGCAACCTCATTTCCGTACATTCTTGCATTCCGTGCTAAAATATCACCTATAAGCATCTTTTGTCCTCCCAGACTAATTTTTTTCTTTTTTTCTTGACAAAAATATCTTATACAAATAGTTAATATTGAAATTTACGATTGTAGCTATAACACAATTATGTATCAAAAAGTCAAGGCTATCTTTATGAGAACGATCTCTACATGGCCGAAAAAATACCTTTCAGATGATCCTTATAACATAAACAATCCTTTCCAAGATAATTATTCAATAAATAAATATATCTATAAAAACACAACCGTTAATCAAATATGGTTAAAGGGGTAAGATGTTACCCTTTATGGTTACCGTTTTAGGCAGGGCATTATTACAATTAATAATTTAAAAAAGGGAGGAATTATTATGCGAAAGGTATTTATTGTATTACTCATTGCAGGGTTTGTTTGTTTTGGCTTGGGCAACTTTGCATGGGCCAAACCAATAAAGGTAGGGGCGATAATCAACCTGACAGGGCCAGCATCTACCTGGGGTCAGTTTCATGCCAAAGGCCATAAAGACTACTTCAGGTATGTAAATGAGGTTAAGGGAGGGGTTGCAGGTAACAAGATAGATCTAACCATCGTTGACCATGCCTATAAAGTCCCTGAGGCCATCAAGTATGTCAAGAAGTTTTGCACCTCTAACAAGATGGATATCATAGCCACATGGGATGCAGGATCAGGCATAATGGCAAAACCAATTATCCAGAAGTACAAAACACCTAACATTAATTATTCTACTTATCAGGGAATTCTCAAGCCCCCAGTTGATTATGCATATCTACCCTTTGGCAGCTATGTGATGGATTCCTATGCGGTTTTGGAATATATTCGGACCATCCATGAGGGAAAAGAGGCTCCTAAAGTAGGGCTATTGACCTATAATAATGCCTACGGAAAGTCTATCCATGCCCCGAGCAAGGAATATGCCGCCAAACACGGTATAAACATCGTAGACATAGAACAATTCCCTACAAAGACCCTTGATCTTAACACCGAATGCCTTAGACTTAAGAAAGCAGGAGCAGAATATATCTTCATGCAGTGTCTTCCATCTGCTATCCTTATGGCCCTCAAATCCGCGGATAGGGTAAATTATGATGTCCCCTTCTTTGGAACCTGGACATCCACGGATCCAAATTTCTTTACAAGGGGCAAGGGCCTGATCAGAGATAGGATGCATATGGAATTCCCCGGTGGCCTTCCTGTTGACGGGACACCCGGACTAAAGGTTATGGAGACAATGTGGAAACGGTACAAGACGGTAACCAAATTTGATGCCTCTTATTGGGAAGGTGTTGCCATCGCCATGGTTATGGAAAAGGCATTTCAGAGGGCCCATGAAAAATTCGGGGAAATAGACAGCGAAACCATTAATGACGCCCTTGAGACATTTAGAGATGAGGATTTCGGCGGTGTTATACCTAATGTTACCTACACCAAAACTGACCATAGTGCCTCATTTACAGCAAGAATCGTGAAGATAAACGAAGATCAAACCTATACACCACTTACTAACTTCTTTGTACCTGGAAAAGAAAGGATTAAACTCTTAAAAAGGTAGCAAATGAAGGCATTTAGAGGTCAGCCAAGCATCTTCGCCTCCAGACAGCCCGAAGAAAACAGGGCTGAGCTGGAGGTGAAGAACCTATCGTTAAATTTCGGGGGTGTTGTAGCCCTTGATAATGTTGATGTATCAGTACACACAGGAGAACTCTTAGCAATAATTGGCCCCAACGGTGCTGGGAAGACAAGTCTCCTCAATTGCATTACAGGGTATTATAGGCCACAAAAGGCTACAATGAGTTTTAACGGACAGGATATCTTTCACATGTCGACCCATCACCTTACAGGCCTAGGCATTGGAAGAACATTTCAAAACATTGAACTGTTCCCGGGTATAAGTGTACTTTCAAACATGCTCTTAGCCAGACATATCCACACTAATTATGGTGTAGGCTTAGCCTCTGTTTTTTCCCCATCGGTAAAAAAAGAAGAAATTGTTCACCGGCAGGTCTTAGAGGAACTTATAGACTTCCTTGAGATGCAACCCATCAGAAAACAACTCGTTGGATCCCTGCCATATGGTTTACGGAAAAGGGTTGAGTTGGGAAGGGCCCTGGCATTGGAACCAAAGCTATTGGTCCTGGATGAACCCTTTGCTGGAATGACCCTGGAAGAAAAAGAAGATATGGTACGGTTCCTGATAGAGCTAAATGAGGGGTGGAAACAGACTATGATCCTCGTAGAACACGACATGTCAGTTGTGATGAGTATATCTAAAAGGGTTATGGTACTGGATTTTGGAAAGAAAATAACAGAGGGTCCGCCAGAAGAAGTCCAAAACCATCCTCAGGTAATCAAGGCCTATCTTGGAGATGCAGTGAAAATCTGAGTCAATTGAATATTGACTATTGAATATTGAAGATTGAAAAAAAAGACATTGATCTTTTCTGCTTGAAATTTATTATTGATGATCAACTCATAAGCAAAGATCGAGTACCTTCTTTGATTAAAGAACCAGATGAATTAATAGCCGTCTTTATATCTTCAAGAAAAACAGAAAGACAAAAAATCGTCAATCGTCAATCGTCAATTGAAAATTTTCAATTGAAAGGGTTTTATGTTGACAAAGATAGAACGCTTAGACGAACACACTTTATCTACCCTTACTGATTATACACTGCCACAGATGTTGGCCAAACAGGCAGAGGAATTAGGTTCAAAAAGGGTTGCCATTCGGGAAAAGAACTTTGGCATATGGCAGACGTATAATTGGAACGATTATCTCCAGTATACAAAAAAGGTCGCCTTAGGCTTGGCATCCCTTGAACTAAAAAGGGGTGAAAACATTGGTATTATCACTAATAATCACCCTGAATGGCTTTTTACCGAACTTGGAGCCCAGGCCCTTGGCGCAGTAACTGTAAATCTATTTACCACGGCAGTGGCTAAGGAACTTGCATTTGGCCTCACTCGTGTGCAAGCAGCCTTTGTGATAGCTGAGGATCAAGAACAGGTGGATAAGCTCCTGGAGGTAAAAGAAGAACTCTCCTTTGTCAGAAAGGTTATCTATATTGATCCAACCGGCATGAGGACCTACGCTGATGACCCATGGCTTATCAGCTTTCAGAAACTTTTAGAGCTTGGTTCAGAGTTTGATAACAAAGCGCCACAGTACTTTACTGATGAATTACGCAAGGGAAAGCCAGATGAGATAGCCTTGATGATAATGACATCAGGCACCACTGGCCTTCCAAAACTTGCTATGATATCACATGAAAATTTTACCGAGATGGCAAAAAAATGGCTTGAAACTGCCCCAATCGGTGTTGGGGATAACTGGATCTCGATTACGCCACCAGCATGGATTGTAGACCAGATGTGGGGCATGAGCATAACACTATCAGGTGGAATGATCATGAACTTCCCTGAGACAACAGAGACAGTTGTGGAGGATTTTAGAGATATTGGTCCAACCGTTATCATTACCGCCTCCTGGTTCTGGGAAAATCTTGCCTCGAAGATCAGGGTGAAAATTAGTGATGCCGGCCATATTAAGCGTTTCTTATATAAAACCTGTATGAATATTGGTGGGGCGGTTGTTGATAGGGAGTCAGAGAAAATGGAAGTTCCTCTCTATTTAAAATTTCTCTACTGGATAGCATCTCGTATCATGTTCAGACCTCTTATGGACAGGACAGGGTGCCTGCAATTCAGAGGCGCCTATACAGGAGGACATCCTATCTCTCCTGATGTCATACGATTCTTCAGGGCCAATGGGATAAATCTAAAGCAATGTTATGGGCTTACTGAGTCAGGTGGCATATTTCAGGTTCAGCCAGACGATGAGGTCAAGTTAGAGACAGTAGGGATACCTTTGCCACGAACAGAGGTAAAGATTGGTGAAGATCAAGAAGTCCTTGTCTTCACCAAATCAAACTTTTCCGGCTATTATCAAGACCCCGAGGAAACAGCAAAGTCACTCAGGGATGGCTGGCTCTATACAGGGGATGCCGGATATATAGATGATGATGGGCACCTTCTCATTATTGGAAGAAAGGCAGAGATAATGAAGACA
>JAFDHR010000005.1 GCA_019308645.1 Deltaproteobacteria bacterium | reverse complement strand
GAAGTTGATCAGCTTATTGCTGAAGAGGTGCTGGTCTGATGCCAGGCAAATTTGACACTTGGTTGAGAAGCCCTCAATAACACAAGAATATTTATCTGAATAACGGGAGGACCAATATGGATTTCAGCATACCTGAAGAATATATGATGCTCAAAGAAGCAATGAGAGAGTTTGTAAAAAGAGAGATGATGCCACTTGAAAAAGTTCTCCTTGAGCGCGAATTGTCACTATGGACCGAGCCAGGGCCTCTCATCCCGGAAGAGGACCATCAGAGACTCATGCAAAAATCCAGGGACTTGGGTTTTTGGGGACTTGAGGTTGAAGAGAAATTTGGAGGGCAGGGGCTTGGTATGCTGGCCAAAACCCTGGTTGTAGAAGAGATGTCCAAGTGCTTGGTTGGCTTTTCACATCATGGTTTTACCCTGCCTCCGGATGCACCAAATCTCTACTATTTAAATGAATGTTGCAGTGAAAAGCAGAGAGAGAAATATTTTATTCCTTACTGTAACGGCGAAATTGATTCGGCAATGGCATGCACCGAACCGGGCGCTGGATCAGATGTGAGCGGGCTGAAAACAAGGGCTGTAAAAAAAGGCGATAAGTGGATTATCAACGGTACGAAAACATTCATAAGCAAATGTGATTATCCCAATGTCTTTTTTATTCTTATTGCTGTCACCGACCCTGAAGCGCCTTCCAAAAATAGATTTACCGCATTTCTCATTGACAGGGATCAACCTGGGGTAAGAATTGGCAGAGAGATTCCGGTTATTGGAGCTATGCCCACGTGGGATCTCATTTTGGAAGATGTGGAAGTCGGGGATGATGCGGTTCTTGGGGAAGTGGGAAAGGCTTTTATCCCATTACAAAATCGCTTTGGAGTCCGAAGGATTGAGCTGGCCGCGCACTGTACGGGGATGGCCGAACGATTGATCCAGATGATGATCGATCAGGCCAATAATCGGATTACTTTCGGGAAACCTTTGGCATCACGGGGAACAATTCAGAATTGGATAGCCGATTCCACGATAGAATTAGAGTCTACCCGGTGGATGCTTTACTATGCAGCCTGGAAATCTGATCAGGGGTACAAGGACCTCCGTGTTGAAGGGGCTTCGGTAAAAGTCGCTGCGACAGAAATGCTGACGCGTGTTGCTGACCGGGCGATACAGATTCATGGCGGGCTCGGAGTATCTCACGAACTTGGAATTGAGTATGTAGCACGTATGGTTAGGATATGGAGGATATTGGAAGGGCCTTCTGAAATTCACAGATGGCTGGTTGCCCGGCAGATACTCAGGGAAAAGAAGGTTTATAATCCATTTATTGTGGCTACGGATGACGATGAAAATCTGGCAACAATTGCTTAATAATAAGAGACTTAGCTATAGGAGGATAAAATGGGAGTTGAATTCGAGAAAGAAGGCCATGTGGCCTATATCACGTTGAATCGTCCTGAGGCCATGAATGCCCTGGATCCCGAGTCTGTTGTACGTTTGGCGGAGATATGGGAAGAAGTAAGAAACGATCCCGACATCTGGGTATCAGTCCTAACCGGAGCTGGTGAAAAATCCTTTTGCACGGGAACGGATATGAAAAAGACTCCTCCTCCCAAGGAATGCATGGCTGCTATCTATCTCAGAGACGGCCTGCCTATTATTCCCCACATGAAAATGTGGAAACCCATTATCGCTGCCATTAACGGATACGCCGTCGGCGGCGGTTTGGAAATGGCCCTTGCATGTGATCTGAGAATTTGTAGCTCAAATGCAAAATTCGGACTGACAGAGGTGAAGGTGGCTAGTCTCGCTGGGCTCAATGGAACCCAGTGTCTCCCACGGGCAATCCCGCAGGCAGTGGCCATGAAGATGCTTTTGACCGGAGAGCTTATTGATGCACAGGAAGCCTATAGGGTGGGGTTGGTAAGTGACGTGGTGGAGCCCAACGAGCTTAATGCTTTGGCCAGGAAGTATGCGGAAAGAATAGCAAACAATGCACCACTTAGCGTGAAGGCTGCCAAGCAGGCTGCAGTTATGGGCATGGATATGCCTCTGGACCATGGGATTGCATTTGGCCATTTGCTTTGGGGAATATTACGGGATACAGAAGACCGGAAAGAGGGTTTTACCGCTTTTTCTGAAAAGAGAGCACCAAAGTATAAAGGCAAGTAACAAATGACCAGAGCTCTTGCTAATTATTTATTAAAATCGTGCCCCGAATACACACGGAAATTTTGTTAGGAGGGTGAAAAATGCATATTGCGGTACTGGCAAAGGTGGTACCCGACTATGAGGTCCCTTCTGCGGACTTTGAGTTGGTAAATAACCGGGCGCATCCAAGATATACTAGAATGATCGGACTTTATGATGAAAATGCCATAGAAGTGGGGGTCCAGCTAAAGGAGAAATACTCTGCTTCCCTGACAGTAATATCGTACGGCCTTAAGGATGATATACAGTTTTTGAGGAAGTCCATTGCTATGGGTGGTGACAAACTTGTCCTTGTCGAAGGACAGTCAGACGATCCTTTCATTATTGCTGCTAATTTGAAGCATGCCCTTGAAAAGCAAGGAGAGGTTGATCTTGTCCTGGCAGGCCGCCAGTCTGCAGACATGGATAGAGGAGTCGTGCCGGGGATATTGGCCGGTATGCTGGATTATCCCTTTATCCCGCAGGTCTCTCATGTGGAAAGTCAAGACGGGACGTGGAGGGTAACGCAGATTACCGAGACGGGGAGGCGAGAAATGCAATTTAGCGGCAAAGCGGTACTCTCGATAACCAGTATCCCTGAAAATGTCCCGAGGATTCCGGCAGTTCGTGCGATTTTTGCGGCCAAAAAGAAGCCTGTTGATAAGTTGCCTGAAGTCACCGCAGAAAAGATGGGAATTTCGGAGATATCTGTAGAAATTCCGAAAATGGAATCGGTTTGTGAACTCATTCCTGTCGATGATATGGCTGAAACGGCAAAGATGCTGTTGAAAAAGCTTAAGGAGGAACGATACCTATGAAAACGCTCATTATTGAAGTCATAGAACCGCTCAGACTCGGAGAACTGGTCACTGTGAGCAAAGTATTCTGTGATAGGCCTGATGTCGTTGCTCTGGGAGAGGGAAGCCTTCAAGGAACATACGGAAAGGCATATAGGACCCCTGAAACAATAGGCGCAAATCTAGTTGCAAACATTGCATCATTGATTGAAAAGGAGGGGTACGAAGTAATTCTGATGAGCGCAACTACCGTTGGTACAGGTCTTGCGGGGCCTCTGGCTGTTCGGCTTTCCGCCCCCCTTATAACGGAGGTGACCGCCTTGACACCTGATTTGATCGTTGAAAGGCCTCTCTACGGCTCTAAGGCACTTGCTCGTTATAAGATAGAGAGCAAGCCCGTAATCTTGACTATCCGGCGAAAATATTTCGAAAGAGCAGAACTCCAAGGTACGGCAGAAACAACTGAATTGCCCAATTGTGTAGAGAGAGTCAAACTGTTGGAGGAAAAGGAAGAGGAGCACGAGGGTATCCCACTGGAAGACGCTGAGATCATTGTCACCGGGGGCAGGGGTATTGGTAACGCAGAAAATTTTAGCCTGCTGGAAGAGATGGCCGGTTTGCTGAACGGAGCAGTAGGGGCTTCAAGAGGGGCTGTGGATGAAGGCTGGATGCCGCCAACTACCCAGATAGGACAGACAGGGAAGATAGTTGCTCCAAGCGTCTATTTTGCAGTCGGTGTCTCAGGAGCGAGTCAACACCTGGCAGGTATTGCAAATGCCAAATGCGTCGTCGCCATCAACAAGGACGAAGAGGCGAATATTTTTAATCGAGCGCGCTTTGGTATTGTGAGCGACTATAAAAAGGCGGTACCCGCGTTAATTGATGCGTTGAAAGAGGAGGCCTGATAAATGGAACGGGTTCCTTATTGGGGCATAAGCTACGGATTCCTGATCGACGTGTTGGCTGCCCCGGTTTTTGCTATATTTGCATATGGGATTTATCGCCACTGGAAACGCGTTAAACAGGGAAAAGAAAGGGTTACCTTCAGCCTTCGTTTCTCTGCTTTAAGAATTGGGCCACTCTATATCAGGCAATTTATCACCAGAGGAATATTGGGAACCCGCATATACAAGAAAATACCCACCGGGATTGCACATGGCTCCTTGATGTGGGGAATGGCCTGCCTATTGGCAGGAACGATTATGGTCCTGTTGAATGTGGTCTTCGGGGTACCGGTTTTTAAAGGGGGCTTCAATCGCTGGTTCATGGGATTTGCGCTTGATATTGCAGGACTGGCCGCTCTGGGCGGCGTTCTTTTTCTCTTGGTCAGGAGACTCTTTCCTCCAGAGAGGCTATCCTTTTTCAAATCAAGGCCAGGGTTTGTTCTCATCGAAATAGCTATTCTTTTTATCCTGATAACGGGATTCTTTCTCGAGGCACTACGGATTGCGTACAATGGATCTGATGCAGGCTCTCTTGTGGGCAATTGGTTGTCAACCTTTTTTGGTAATAGTGGAAATATCCTGGCAGTCTATCCGTTTCTATGGTGGTTGCATGGCCTCATCGCGTTGGCATTGATCGCCTATATTCCTTATTCTCCCCTGGTCCATTTGGTACTAGCTCCAATCAACACCGGCCTTTCCGTGCCGGTCCCAGGGCCCAAAATGGGAGTCATTGATTTTGATGCCTTTGAAGAGGAAAACGAAGAGGGAGATGAACTTCCGAGCCTTGGAGCCAGCAAACTTCTGGACTTCAGCCGAAAAAGGCTGCTTGATTTTGCAACTTGTTTATGGTGTGGAAGATGCCATGAGGTCTGCCCTGCAGCACTGACAGGAAAGAGTCTGTCTCCGAAGGCCGTCATGGTTACTCTTTCAGAATTCTTGGCACAGGACAAAATGGAAGACGAATCCCTTCTTGATTCGATAACCAGTAACGCAATTTATAGCTGTACAACCTGTACTGCCTGTATGGAGGCCTGCCCTGTCTGTGTGAACCAGCCAAAGGCAATCATGAGGATGAGACAAAACCTGCTTATGGAACGCTCTGAAATACCCGAGGTCATGGGGCAGGCGCACCGGAGTCTTGAGAATAGACAACATCCGTTTTTCGGTACCGGATTTGGGCCCAATGACTGGCAGAAGGATATGGATGTCCCTCGTTTTGAGAAAAACAGAACAGAGTATCTCCTCTGGGTAGGTTGCTCCACTAGGTATGAAGAAAGGGGCCAGGCGATTGCCAGGGCAATGGTGAACATACTTGATACAGCCGGGGTCTCATATGGCATTTTGGAGGAGAGCCGCTGTACAGGTGATCCGGCAAAACAGATGGGAAATGAATTCTTGTTTACTGAAATTGCTCAGCAAAATATCGAAGACTTTGGATCGCTAGGTGTTGAAAAGATTATTACAATGTGCCCCCATTGCTACAACAGCTTCACGCGCCACTATCCTTCATTGGGTGGGTCATATACAGTTATTCCACACCCAGTGTTCATAAAAGATTTGATAGACTCAGGGAAAATAGCGGTAAAGCAGAGTGAGCTCACAATTTGTTATCATGACCCTTGTTACCTCGGGAGGCGCAATGACATCTTTTCAGAACCTAGAAGGGTGGTTTCATCGGTAGGCCGACTCGTTGAAATGCGGAGGAACCGTAAGGAGAGCTTTTGCTGTGGAGGGGGTGGTGGTAATTACTGGGCCGAAGAAGAAGGCACCAGAATAAATCAAACAAGGGCTAAGGAGGCTTTAGATACCGGTGCAGTAAAGATCGCCACCGCTTGTCCCTTTTGTCTCCTGATGATGACCGATGGCCTCAAGAAATATACGGAGGAACAAAAGGCCTTTGATATTGCGGAATTGGTGAACAATCAGCTTATTAAAAAACATAAGGAGGGAGAGAGATGAAAAAAAAGCGAGTAGGTGTATTGTTAGCAGGGTGCGGGGTTTTCGATGGCTCTGAAATACACGAAGCTGTATTGACTTTACTTTACCTTAATCAAGAAGGGGTGGAGATTGTTTGCATGGCGCCTGATATACCACAGGCCCATGTGATCAACCATCTCACACAAGAGGAAATGGACGAGACTCGAAACGTGCTGGTAGAATCCGCCCGAATTGCGCGAGGCGAAATAAAGAACCTGAGTGATGTAAAAGCAGAGGATCTCGACGCTCTGATTATCCCTGGAGGATTTGGAGCTGCCAAAAACTTGAGTGATTTTGCCTTTAAAGGGCCAAACGGAACGGTGAATCAGGAGGTCAAGAATTTGCTTGAAGATATGGCTACGGCGGGTAAACCCATAGGTGGTCTTTGTATCGCGCCTGCAACTATTGGTATGGCCTTGAAAGACCGAAAGCCATCACTCACAGTAGGAAACCATGAAGAAACAGTCGGTGCCTTGAAAGCACTGGGCGTGACACATAACGTTTGTGCTGTGGACCAAACAAATATTGATAGTGACAATAAGATTGTAACAACCCCCGCCTATATGCTCGGACCTGAAATAAAAGACGTAGCAAAAGGAATTGAAAAACTTGTGAAAGATATCCTTTCAATGATTTGAGCAGGGGGAAAAGATCATGGTTAACAAGGAGCTCCTGAGATCTGTTGATTTTTTTGAAGATTTTTCGGATGAAATGCTTGAAAGACTCGCAAAGATGGCGGATCTTAGAGAGTATCAAAAAGGGGAATACCTCAATAGGAGAAGAAGATCTGCTGATAATCTCTACATTATTCTCCACGGGGCCATTTCTCTTGAGACGGAAAATATGGAGGGAGAAATAGTCCGTTTGGAGACCCTGGTTGATGGCGCTGCGCTAGGATTTTCATCACTGATCGATATTGAGCCACGGCAATATCTAAGTGACGCGAGGGTAATAACTCCAACCAGAGTGCTTCGGTTTCGGGCAGACGATATTCTTTCACTCTGTTATCAGGATCTTCAATTTGGATTCTTGATCATGAAAAAAATCGCATTGATTGCGAAGCAAAGACTTCTCTACAGAACACAGCCACTCGATAAAATATCTGACCGGAAGGCGAAATAGAAGCTCCACAGAGTCCTAGCTACACGTGGCCTTTGCCTTGCAAGATCATGAGGCTAAATAACTTTTTGGTTTTTTATTACAGGGGCAACTTTTTTGGATTTTGGATAACCTAAGGAAGTGAGGGAAACACCATGGTCAATAAAGATACCCTGAAATCGCTCGCTTTTTTTGATGGTTTCTCTGAAGAAATGCTGGAGAAACTGGCCAAAAAAGCGGAAATGAAGGAATACATAATGGGGCTGTATCTCAATTGGAGAAGGCCTTCTGCTGATAAGATGTGGGTTATCCTTCGGGGAACCATTTCCCTTACAGTGGAAAATGATCGAGGAGAAACAATACAGTTAGAAACGCTTCAAGAAGGTGATGTCTTAGGTTTTTCATCATTTATCGACTTTGAACCAAAGGAGTTCATTAGCGACGCAAGGGTAGCAGTTCCTGCCAGAGTCCTCGTGTTCCGCGCAGACGATATTCTCACGCTATGCCACCAGGATCTTGAGTTTGGATTTCTGATGATGAAGAAAATTGCGATGATTGCGAAACAGAGACTCATTACCAGAACACGTTTGCTTTGTGGCATCTCTCATGAAAAGAAAGCTTGATACACCTGGGAGGTGGCCTCTTTATGAAACCAGAAAAGCTAAAGATATCTGCAGAAAACCTCCTTGGAAAAATGCCTTTGCTGGCGCTTTCCGGGGACGATTCTGCGATTGATCTGATCCTCTACGAGGTATTGAAGCTCCTGACGAATGCGACAGGTGCAGATATAGGACAGATTAATCTGCTGCCAAAAGGGGGCAGGGTGGAAAAAGTATGCATTATTAAAGATGGGAAGCCTTGGCTCAGAAAAGGCATGGATATGCATTTATTCGACCCTTTCAGGGGCTTTACCGGTTTAGTAATCAAAGCTGGCCGGAGTATTCTGGTTAAAGACATATGGGACAAAGATTCGACCAAAATGCCTAATCCCTTTCTGGAATTGGTTCCTGATATGAATTATAGATACATATCGGAGATTAAAAAACCTGTAGCGAGTATTATTATCTTTCCCATAAAAAGAGGTAACGAAATTTTTTGCACTGTTGAATTAAGCCGTTATCGTGACAGAAAGCCCTTTGGCGAAGAAGAAAGGGAACATCTTGATGGTTTTGCGAATAGATATGGCTCCCTGATAATGGATTATATAATTGATGTTAGGAATAGGCTTGCGGTTCATGCAGCGCACCAGAAATTGCTTGCTATCGCAAGACTGATTGCTTCTAACAAGGTGGTGGATTACAGGGATGCTGTTGAAGCATATAGGGAACTTAGTGCCGCGGATATTGGCATGGCCTTTTTCAATGTTGGGGGCCTTCGTTGTTCAGGTCTCCGTTTAATTCCATGGTATGGTGAAGAAACTCGAGAATTGTTTTTGCCTGAATTTATCCCGTCCCCGGACAGCATCCTACGCGATGATATTGGGTTAGCCTTTCCTCTAGAAGGCGAAGAAAATGACAGAAGGATTGTTCGTTTCCATAAGAGAATACAAACCTTCCCCGGTCTCAGTGAAAAAGAACGGAAATTTACCCTTAAATGTCTGGAGAATATCAGAAGCTATGTAATTTATCCCCTGCATATGCTTGGCCAGGATCTGGGAGCAGTGCTCCTTGGTTCCCACCGACCCAAATTCTGGGATTACCTCCACATGAATCCTTTCCTCTCCCTTTATAATTCTTTGCTAAAATCGTTTCTTTTGAATGAAAGGTTGGCCCACTTGGTCTCGGACATCAGTCTCAAAATTCACAATCCCGGTTTCTATTGTCTTGCCGGATTAAAGGGAAATCTTATCCAAAAATACCCCCGGGCTTTTTCTGATCCTAAAATTTCCCAGCCATTGGGAACCTTGGAAAATTTACTGAATGAGTTGCATGACCAACGCAAGATGCTTAAATGCCGTAAGAAAAGTATTAAATTTGTAACATGGATCCTGGGATTTGTTAGGCTGAAGAAATCTCAACATCCTGTTCTGGAAATTAACCTGGACATTGATGATAGCTTCTCTCCTGATTGCGTTATTAGCGGAATTGAAGAAAACCTGGAGACTGTTTTTGAAAATCTCTTTGTCAACAGTATCAGGGCAATAAATAGCCGGCGGCAAACGGATCCCTCAATAGTAGGGCGTATTGATATTTCCGTTCGCAAAATAAAAGGAAAGATTCGGGTAAAATTTCAGGATAATGGTATTTCCTATAAAACTGTCAGTGGCCGAGGTATGCCTCAACTAAGGAGTATCATGCAAGATTTGGGTGGAAGTATTCGTAAGTATGATAAACCCTATCGCATCTACTTGGCTTTCCCTCTTGGTGAAGGCCTGGATAAGGGGGATTCTCGATGAAAGCAAAAATCCTATTTTTTGATGACATTTTCAGTGATCTTTTCCGTGCTCATCATGATCAGGAGCAGTTGGTTTGGGACGACAATTGGGTAGCGGCCCTCGAAACAGAATTCACTGACCCAAAGCGAAGCATTGGCATTACATTCGAACTGGTAAAAAGTGGCGACATTCAATCCTGGCGGGAGTTGATCGAAAAGGAAAGGCCTGATATTTTGTTGATAGATCTCTTTTGGCCTGAAGAAGCTAGGAAGAAATTCAATGATGAAAGGCGGGGAGAGGAAATCAGCCTTGGCATCATTTCTCAAATTAGAAAGGAATTCCCTTCCCTCCCTGTGATCAGCTATACATTCAAGCCGAACCAGGAAATCTTGGAACAGGCATATGATGCAGGTGCCACTCTTTTTCTTGAAAAGGTTGCACTTGCCCTGCCAGAAGTGCATAGCTCATTGAAGTACTTCTGTATCTACCTTCTAAGGCAGAGGCAAGCAGCAAACGATCATGAACCCTGTGTAGCAGACTTTTAGACGGAATGAGATTTGATTACCTGAATTTGGCATGACCATCGGGCCAGGGAGGAAAAACAGTGATTTTCGATAGCCCTTTAAAGGATAAACTTATTTTAGCAGTAGATGACGAACCGGATGTCCTTGAAGCCGTGGGAGATTTGCTGGATATGTGCAGAATTCATAAAGCGACTGATTACCAAACGGCGCTCAAATTACTTGCGGCCCATAGTTACGATGCTGTAATCCTGGATATTATGGGAGTAAATGGCTTTGAACTCCTGAAAGATTCGACATCAAGAGGTTTTCCCACCGTGATGCTTACCGCCCATGCGCTTACTCCAGAGGCCTTGAAAAAAGCTATCAAGCTCGGAGCTGTTTCTTTCCTTCCCAAAGAAAGAATTGCGGACCTGAGGCCAATACTCGAAGACCTCATTACCTATGGTACAGCACCAATTTGGCAAAAGACCTTTGAGAGTGCAGGCGAAATTTTCAGCCAACACTTCGGTGCTGACTGGAATACGAGAGATAAGTTCTTTAGGGAATTTATAGAGAAGTTAAAGAATCAAGAGTAAAGGGCGTAATAAATGTTTTAAAACTTATTGCGGAGTGAAAGGGATCAAGATGCTCCAAAATATCTTTTAATTAACCATTAAATTGGGAGGGATTTGCGATGTCCTTACTTAAAAAGAGTCTTATTCTTGTTTTCGTCTTATCTTTTGCACTGTCCTGTCTTGCGTTTGCAGGAAGCCAAAAGACAAAATACACAATCCGCTTTGCCCATGGGCTCCCGCCAACCCATCGGATTGCAACAAATAATTTTAACTATTTCAAAAACCTTGTTGAACAAGAATCAGGCGGTCAAATTGCAGTAAAACTATTTCCTTCAGGGCAACTGGTGGACGATAAGCACGTACTGGGTGCTGTCAAGAACGGTTCCATAGAAGCTTGCGCTATTTATTCATTTTATATTGTTCGCACTTGCCCTTCCTTTGCAATATTTACAACTCCCATGGTATTCCATAATACACAAGAAACCATAGATGCAATCGAAGGTCCCATCGGAAAGGAACTATTCACAAAACTAGAAAAAAAAGGCTATATGCCCTTAGGTTGGGTTGTTTGGGCGCAAGACATTATGGGAATCGAATGCAAATCGCCTGTCCATGTTCCACTGGATCTTGAGGGAAAGGTTATCAGGCCGTTAAGCTCTCAACAGGCCCTTTATTTGAAAGAATACTGTCATGCCCAATCAGCTTTTGTAACAGGGGCTGAACTTTACACTGCTCTTCAAAGAGGGACAATTGATGGTACTGACGCTTCACTCGAACATGCAGTAGATAGAAAGCTGAGCGAGGTCGCCCCTTATTTTTGCGTACTCCCCGGTATGCCAGTTGTTAATGAAGTCATTTTTGTCAACAAGCGCTTTTTTAATCGGTTGCCCAGAAATCTGCAGAATGTATTGAAAAAGGCCGCGCTCCAAACCCAGCAGCACAGTTATGAGGTGGCCGACAAGATCGCAAAAGAGATTACCCAAAAGGCGAAGGCCTGCATGAAAGAGGTATATTATCCAACCAGCAATGACTTAAAATTGTGGTATGCAAGCATTGACGATTTTTTTAAGAGAGCCCTTAAAAACAATCCGGATGCCTTAAGGCTGGTCATGATGGAGAGAAAGCAACAAAAATAATAGTAGTATGAGAAACTTTCACGCAACGGGGACGGGTTTTAAGTAGTACCCCGTTCCCTCTATTGTTTCGGATAATAGGCTGTCCGAAAAAAATGGAGAAGACAACATGGGACTGGAAACATTTGCGAAACCAAATGAAGGTTCTTCCGAGGCAGATTTGGATATGAATAGTTACCCATTTTGGAGGTATTTCAATAAAGTTTCAGATTCTATCCATAACTTCGGGAGTATCCTTTTGGCCTTCATTCTTCTGGTCATCATGTATCAGATAAGCGCCCGTTTTTGTAAAGCGAGCTGTTTCGATGTAGTCGAATTATCTTCATACCTTTTGGTCTGGATAACCTTTGCATGTGTCCCCGCGGCTCACAGGCGAAACAGGCATATCAAGGTAGACCTCATATACTCGAGGCTGCCGGAGAAGTACCAGCTCTTTCTTGACATATTTGGAGGGGCAGTCGGCATTCTGCTGAGCGTTTTGGTAGCGTGGCAGGGTGTTTTTTTCGTCTTCGAAACTTATCAAGATGCAGATATGACTCTCATACTCCACATCCCTTTATGCCTGATTAATTTAGCATTACCCCTTGGCATGATTTTTTTTGCGATTGAGTGCACAGAGAAGATACTCAAGGCGTGGATCAAATACAGAACCGTCGTGAGAAAATCAGCAACGTATCGGCTGTGAAAATACCCGCTGCCCGTATGAAGATCTGACTACTTGCGGGTGGTATGAACAATATCGGCCCATCCATGCTGATTCTACCCAAATAAGGAACAAGCTTATGTACGCTCCCCTTCTGCTATCTGTAACTCTAATGGTAATCCTTCTGTTTGCAGGAGTTCCTATTGCGGTGAGTCTTAGTGCCGGAGGCCTAGTCGGTCTCTATTTGGCCTTTGGAAGCAGTGCCTTGATAACAGTCGCTCAAACGATGTCAAGCACAATAAATAGCTTTTTGTTACTTGCTATTCCTCTGTTTATTCTGATGGGCGTCATTCTTGGAAAAAGTGATATTGGGGCTAAGATTTACAAGGTTTTTGATGTATTCCTCAGACATATCCCAGGTGGTCTTGCTGTTGCAACCATTTTCACCTGTGCAATCCTGGCTGCCATGATAGGAACAAGTGTTGCGGTGGCAGCTATGGTGGGTTCCTTCGCATTAACAAATCTCACAAAATATGGCTATAAACTGCCACTTAGTCTGGGCGCGATTGCAGCGGGGGGTGCCCTTGGTATATTGATCCCTCCAAGTGTCGCTATGATTATCTATGGCGCTATCTCGATGGAATCAGTGGGCAAACTTTTCATTTCTGGAATTTTACCTGGTTTAATCGCGGTAGGTTTGTTCAGCGGATACATAATAGTGACCTGTGCCCTTGATAAAAACGCCAAAAAGGCGCAAAAAGCCTCCTGGGGGGAGCGTTGGCAGGCCTTAAAAGAAGGTATATGGGCCCTGATCATTCCTCTTTTTATCATAATCCCCCTGTATCTCGGTATTGCCACTCCCACTGAAGTTGCCGTCATTGGAATTTTCTGGTCGCTAATCGTTGGTCTTTTTATTTATAAAAGCCTCAAATTCAGAGATCTCCCAGGTATTTTTATGGAAGGAATGGACTCATCCGTAATGGTCCTGTTTATTGTGTGCGGAGCAATGGTATTTGGAAATGCCGCCACACAACTTGGGCTTCCGGAAATGATCAAGGAGGTTACACTCAGGCTGACAAATCCACTTTATTTCGTCATTGGAACAATTTTTATCATGTTGATACTGGGTATGTTTATTGAGGGTGCATCAATCATGCTTATTTGCCTCCCCCTTTTTCTTCCAACTTTGATTTCTCTCCATGTACCCCTCATATGGTATGCGGTAATCATGGTAATGTCCATAGAAATCGGCTTATTAACGCCTCCTGTAGGGTTGAATATCTATGCCGTTGATGGGGTTGCAAAGGCAATGGGTTTGAAAAGTACGCTTAATATTGCAATCAAGGGCACTGTGCCCTTTATGCTGATTTATCTATGCGCAGTACTGCTGGTCTTACTTTTTCCGAAGCTAACATTGTGGTTACCAGCACTCATGCAATAACTATACTTCTCTTAGCAGACACCTTTTCATGAAAACAACAAAAGACATTCAAATCATGGAGTGGATAGCAAAACGGGTGGCCGATGGGCACTATATAATATCTGAACATGTAGTCAGGTCTATTATGGGAGGGATGGTATCAGTTCAGAAAATCGAGAGTGGTCTCCTACATGGGAAACTTATTGAAATCCATAAGAATCCTGTGAGAGGACCCAGCTTTCTTGTCCTTGGATACCATGATTCGGAGCCGATTCATGTTGTATGCGTACCCGCAATAGACGGGTTGCTCGTTATAATCTTTGCCTACGTGCCTTCTCTACCCGTATGGAAGGATCCTACACACAGAAACCCAGGAGGTATGCCCATGAAAAATATGACCAAGAGGTGTTTTTTTTGTGGGGGAGATATAAAAGACATCACTGTCGGAAATTTTGATTACCGGCTGGAGGGGCAGCTTTATCTGGTCAAGAATGTCCCTGCTGGCCTTTGTCTTCAGTGTGGTGAAAAATATGTTTCAGCGGAGACTGCAGGCAAGCTGAATGACAAGATTGCCAAGCAAGACTATTCAGGTACCGAAGAGGTCCTTGTGCTTGATTTCAATTGATTGGATCCTTTCCGTCAGGGTGATTTTGTATTTCGGAAAAATCCCGACTGCTGAAAGAAAGAGGGGCAATTGTTTGTATTTCTCATACCTATAAAATCCTGCAAGCGTCGTTTGCCGAAAATGCAAAGGCGGCAGGGGCTCAACTGCAGCTTTTATCTCATTTAAATTGATGCGTGTAATGCAGTTACAAGGCCGCCAGAAATCATTGATGACAACAGCAAAACTTCTTTTTGAAGATAGCTTATGCAAGTTTTAGATCGTAATATTTTCTTGGAGGAAATTATATGAAAGGCCTTGTCTTGTCAGAGGAATATTATCGCAGGTTCGGGACGAAGATGATTGCGGAAAAGTTCCCCCAATATAAAGGAAGGATTGCCGTCGGACTCGTAGGAGACGGTTCTGAATGTTACGGGTTTGATGATGAGATATCTCGCGATCACGATTGGGGACCTGGTTTTTGCCTGTGGCTCACAAAAACAGATTACCAGAAAATTGGACGGCAACTTCAGGCAGCCTATGATGAACTTCCAAAGGAGTTCCTCGGTTTCCGGAGGCTAGAGACGGAACAGGGAAAAGGAAGAGTCGGAGTATTTGAAATAGGCGAATTTTATCGAAGATTCCTAGGGCGTTCTCATGCGCCTAAATCGATTGATGCATGGCTCTACCTCCGAGCAGAAGCGGCCTCGCCCTGCACGAATGGGAAGGTATTCTCGGATCCACTCGGCAAATTTTCACAGATACGAGAGGAACTGCTTGCATTCTATCCCGAGGACGTTCGCCTTTTAAAGATAGCCGGATTATGTATTTCCTGCGGGCAAACTGGGCAATACAATTTCATGCGGTCAGTCAAACGAAAAGAGTACTTCGCCTCCCAATATGCAGAAACAAAATTTTGTGCTGATATTATATCTCTCATCTTCCTGCTAAATAGAAGATATTCACCGTACTACAAATGGAGGCACAGAGCTCTTCTCACTCTCACTATTCTAGGAGACTTTGTACATACAAAGATTGGGAGAATGATGGAGACCAGTGATCATTACACTAAAAGCTTGATCATTGAAGAGATCAGTATGGCCGTGATTGCGGAGTTCAAAAAACAAGATTTGAGCCACTCGGGTACCGATTTCCTCGTGGACCACGCGACAATGATCCAGAGGAGAATAAGCAATCCGAAATTAAGTGAAATGAGATTATGGAGATAGTTGGGTGTTTTAACGTTTGGCCTGAAAGGACTTAATTTATGAAAGACATATTGATTATAGGGGGAAGCTATTTTGCAGGAAGAGTTCTTGTGGAAGGACTTGTAAATAAGAAAGGGTATAATATTTTCGTATTTAATCGAGGCAACGTGCCCTTGGGATACAAAGGGGTCACTGAACTTACAGGTGATAGAAACGATGAAAATCAGATCAAGAAAAAAATCCCGAAAAGAAATTGGTTCGCGGTGGTAGACTTTTGTGCATATGAGCCCCATCATGTTGAAAAGCTGATTATGTCCATCCCGGGCAATGTAGCTCATTATATTCTTCTTAGCACAACGTCGGTTTATGAGGATACCGACAAGCTTCCCGTCGATGAGGATTCGCCTAAGCTTACGCATTCGCAGCCTGAATTGGGCCAGTACGCAAATTATGGATATCATAAATGGCTGGCGGAGCGAATGCTATTCGATTTATGCGAGAACAAAGGTATCCCCTATACAATCCTTCGACCTGCAATTATCTATGGAAAATACAACTATGCTCCTAGGGAAACCTTCTTATTTGAACTTGTCTATAAAGAGGTACCTTTGGTCATTCCGGATCCGGATATGACGCTTTTCAGCTTTGTATGGGTAGTGGACTTGGCACGTGTAATTTTCCGGTGCATAAGTAATGAAAAGGTCTTTAATAATTCGTTCAACGTCTCTTCTCCTGAACAGATCTCTTACACCGATTTAGTAGAAGTACTCAAAGAAATAACGGGAAAGGAGATTCAAACCACCAAGATGAGCATTGCTGAGATCACTCAAATGGGTCTTCCTCTACCATTCCCTCCTGATAGGAAACTGGTTTATACGGGATCTAGAATTGCGAAGAGTCTGGATTTTCAGTATACCCCCTTTATTGAAGGGATGAAGATGACTTACCAGTACTTTGAATGGACAAAGCAAAGGCAAAAAGGAGTAACGAATGGAACATCTGACAATTAATATCTTGGGTGTGTCTGGAGCTCACCGAAAAAACCGTAATTCCTCGTTCATGGTCCAAGAAGCGTTAAGGTCAGCCGAAAAAGTCAAAGGTGTAAAGACCAAATTTATTGAATTAGCCGATTTCAAGATTGAATATTGCAGGCACTGTAATAAATGCATTTTTTCTCATGACGATACGGATAGGAGATATGGAGGCAATTGCATTATCAAAGATGATATGCAAAAAATCTACCCTTTGCTGAAGGAGGCTGACGGAATCATTTTTGGATCTCCCGTGTATGTTTCCAACGTCAGCGGCCGCATGAAGACGTTTATGGATCGGCTCCGCCCGTTGGCTTTTAAAGGCACTTTCGGTTTCAAAGTCGGGGGGGCGGTAAGCGTCGCACTTTTGGCATTTGGGGGGCAGGAGGTCACAAACAATATAATCCTTGGAGCCTTTCATATCCTTGAAGGCATTACTGTCAGCGGAATGGCGACTGGCGGCGCCGGATATTCAGGACCGCCCCTCGGGCCAAGGGGCGCTGATGATGACGGTAAAAATATTGCCGTCAAAGAGGATCTGTATGCGATGACCTCCGCGATGATGGTTGGCCGTAAGGTTGCAGAAACCGCAAAGGTCATCAAATATGGTCTTCATGCCTTAGGGATGCATGCAAGGGATCTATGCTCCGTTTATCACTTTCCTTTGAAACCTGAAGAATGGGAACGATGGGACATAAAACTTTTATAATAATTCAAACAGAAAACATGATGCATTCTCGGGAGAGCAGGGAAAGAAAAAAAGAACAAATCACGTACGGTATCTAAACCATATATCTATCGTACTCAGGGTAGAGGGGAGACTATGGAAGTCACTAAGAAATTGGCCGAGTTTGTGCATGACACGAAGCTCGATGATTTACCGGCAGAGGCAATAGAAAAAGGCCACCCAGAAAACCCATTGAGTACCCGAGAACTTGAAAAAAAGTTTAGAAATGCAGCGAAAATGACCATAACGGAAAACAATATAGAGATGTTAATCGAAAAGATCAAATCAATAGAACATGTTGCTGATATTAGAGAAATAGTGGATTTGTTGCACTAACAATTCACCGTATGCCTGTCCATCTAGCCAGGTAGAGGCGTATCTCAATGATGTTCTTCGCCGAATCATGCCTTGTCCCATCAAAACAGGTTGAGGGAGCTTCTCCCTGATCAGTGGAGGCCCACCAAAAGACGATGACAACGGCTAATCATAACGGATCGATAACTCCTTCATCTCGACCTTTATTTCGGAATGTCAAGAAGCCATACCCCGTCATACCTACCCTCATGAGACCTCATTACCGCAAAAGAATGAAAAAATAAAAGATGGGCTGGTTAGACGTTTACTTTGTAAGAGCCAATTTTGAAGCCTGGTACTACCTCTTTTGGAAGAACAGCGCGGCAAAGAAGATATACGATGTCTTCAGTCTCCTGCATGAAATCTATACCTTGCATCTCATTGAGGACGAGCCACCTTGTTGCCACATGAGAAAATGACCCGAAAAAGAGATTCCTGAAAAGCCGATTATCGATTTCCTTACGAAAGATACCTGTTTTCTTGCCTTCATCCAGGATGCTGTCGATGGAATGGGCATAATTCATAAAATCACCGTATGCAGAAGAGCGGTAGAAGTTCCGATTTAATTTTGTGTCAAGAAGAAATACCTTTAGAAAGTCCCGGTCGGATAAAAACATGGAGAAAGTGAACCTGATAAAACGGCGGAGTTTCCGTAAAGGGTGCTTTAGGTGAAACATATCCGGAAACACCTTTTCAAGTTGTTCAAAGTGCATTCTTATAATGGAGAAAAGCAAATCCTCCTTATTCTTAAAATAGGTATAAATTGTTCCTTCAGCCACACCGGCATTGTTTGCAATTTCCGCTATGGTTGCTGAATAGTACCCCTTTCTTGCAAATATCTCTTTGGCGGATTCAAGAATCAATGCCTTCTTATCCAGTTTTTCCCCTGGGATGTCAGCCGTTTCTAGAATAATGGCCGATATAAGATCTGTAATTCCCTGGAGATCTGGCAATGTTTCCACTATCTCGTGGGATGCAAAGCAATTTAGCGATTCCTCATCCAGAAGACCAAATATCATCTCGGCTACTATCCGAACATTAAGGTTTTTGCAGAATACCCCTTCATTAACTCCCTCTCGTAAAATATTGCGGAGGATACGGGTATAGGCTCGAAGGGAATTGTACCCTTCGTGGCTGTAGAAGTTTTTATTGGAACGGCACTCAAAAAGAAGATTTTTGAGCAAACGGGTACGTTCCGGGCTCCGGTCGTTGATATATAGATGGAACCAGATCATCTTGCCCAGTTTTGGAAGAGCGCCAACTATTCCTTCCAAATGAAGATTGAGCTCATTGGTTACCTCCTTCATCTTTTCAGCCAGGCAAGTGAAGAGCAGGTCTTGCTTGTTCTCAAAATAATGATATATAATAGAATCAGGTACATTGGCCTTGTTTGCAATATCCGCAATGTTGGTATCAGCCAAGCCTTTCTCTGAGAATATTTCTTGAGCTATGCGGATTATTTCATCCTTTCGATTATTCCTTTGTCGTTCTTTCCCGCTTTTTGCGCTGCCAGTTTTTAGTGATATCATCTTGTCTTCCTGATGCACAGTTTTATGGTAAATGAAAAACGAAGCTAAATTTAGTTCAAATCTATCATGAACAATGAATTGAATACAAGACAAAAAAATAAAACGTTTCCCATCACTATTTTAGAATTAAAACAAGAGGCGAAAATATACTACATATAGAATTCCAGTCAAATATCAAAAATATAAAAGCTCTATGATAACATATTGAAGATACACCAATAAAAAAAGTGACAATAAAAGCTTGACAACTCATGCATCTTTGTGATTGAATATCGCTCAAAAAGGAGTGCTGGCTAAACTGTTTTATATTGACTCTTAGCATGAGGTTTATTTCGTATATTTTCCACGCGTTTTGTATTTGAAGTAGAGTAGTAAGGCAAGAATATTATGGCTATCCCATTTATCACTGAAATACAGAGGTTTAGCTTGCAGGACGGGCCGGGCATACGGACAACCATTTTTGTGAAAGGATGCCCACTTCATTGCCCATGGTGTCATAATCCTGAAACCCAGAATCCAAAGCCCGAGTTCTATTTTTACGCTGATCGATGCACGGTTTGTGGCCGGTGTGTGGAAGTATGCCCCTCGGGCGCCTCAGCCATTGTGTCCGATGCTAGCCCCCCTTTTATTACTATTGACCGGGAGAAATGTATTTCTTGCATGAAGTGTGTGGAAACATGCCTTTCCGGGGCAAGGGAGGTGGTCGGCCAACAATTGGAGCTGAATGCCATTGTTGAGGAGGCTGTGGCGGATAAGCCTTTTTTCAAGAACAGCGGCGGCGGTGTCACAATAAGCGGCGGCGAGCCCTTACTATTCCCTGATTTTACACTTGAGCTGGCAAAAATTTTGAAAACCAAGGAAAAGGTCCATGTGGCTATGGAGACGAGCTGTTTTGCCGAATGGCGGAAAATTGAGCCTCTTCTTCCTTATGTAGATCTGTTTATTGTGGATATCAAGACGATGGATGAGCAAAAACACAAAGAGGTCATCGGCGGCTCCTTACCTAAAATCCTGTCAAATATCAAAAGGCTGATCGATTCAAATGCAACGGTGCGAATACACTTGCCGATTATCCCGGGTTTTAACGACAGTCCTGAAGACGAGGATTCCTATGTGGAGTTTTTGAGCAAATTTTCCGAGAAGCTCAATGGCGTGGATATCCTTCCCTATCACTCGTATGGTGTAGGGAAATATACACACTTAGGGCGTGACTATCAGCTTAACGGTATCGAAGATTTGACCAGTAAGGACGTCATGCCACTGGCCAGGGCGCTTAAGAAAACAGGCATAAGGCAGGTCACTGTAGGAGGGCTTGTCGGCATGACGGGCAATCCAGGCAACAAAAATACGGGGAAAAGAGGTCTTGCAGACCTCATGTGGACGCGGAGCCCGAGGAGTTAGTGGGTATCCACGAAACGAACATACGCCGTATTATTTGTTGTTACTCGGTGGCTGGTTAACGGAAGGGGGGTGAGACGAATAAAGGGAACGATGAGGTAGGGAGCTTTGGTTTTTTATGGAGCTTGTTTTTGCTTTAAGAACTTTAGATGCAAGGAGGATCAACAATGGCCGTGTGTGGAGAGTGTAGTTTCTTTTTCCCCGTTCCTGAAGATGCGGGCGATTACGAGCCGGGAAAGGGTGATTGTGTAACGGAGCACCAGGATGAAAAGGGAAAATTCTGGTTGTCAAAGCCAGTGATGAAGGACCAGGATGCATGCACCATGTTTAAGAAAAAATCGTAACAAAAGTTAGGAGGTCTTTTATGACAACAGTTGCAAATCCAATTGAATATAAAGGCAAGGTTATTGACTTTCCCCTGGCTAACTCAGAAGAAAAAGACATACCCGATGAGGAACTTCACGAAAATCTGGCAAGGCCAAGCACAGAAAGGACAAAAAGGCTTAAGGCAAGGTGCAGGTGGAAACATGCTGCTGCTGGGGAATTTGTAGATAAGAATGTCAGGGCCGGCATAGAGAGGATGAGGTTTATCACAGAGGCACATAAGGCCAGTGAGGGAAAGCCTGAGGTGATTCGCAGGGCCTTGGGGCTGGCCAACATACTGAATAAAAGTACACTCGTTTTACAGGAAGATGAGTTTATTACAGGCTACCATGCGGAACATCCCGAGATGTTTCCGCTCTACCCCGAGTTATCCTATATGGCGGTCAATGACTTTATCATGAGCGATTACGCTCCCCAGCCGGTCGAAGAGGCCAAGGAAATCATGGAATACTGGAAGCCCTATAGCATGCAGGCCAAGGGCGAGCGGTATTTTTCCCAGGAAGACCTTCAAAGGATGTACCAGGTCAGTTCTATGGAAGCACCCGGGTTTGCCACTGGATACAACAGCATTGTTCCTCCTTACGAGACTGTCCTTCAAGACGGGCTTCTGAAACGCATCGAGATGGCGGAAGCCAATATCAAGCATGCCAGGGAAGAGATGGAAAAGACCCCGTGGGATGCAACAAAAGGCCTGGACTGGATACACAAGATTGATAACTGGGAGGCAATGATCATTGCGGATAAGGCCGTGATCAACTGGGCAAGACGTCAGGCAAGACTCTGTAAGATCGTGGCTGAAAATTTTGAAACCGATCCCAAGAGGAAAGAGGAACTCCTGGAAATGGCTGATATCAGCCATCGTGTTCCGGCTGAACCTTGCAAGGGCCTGAAAGACGCATTTCAGGCAAAATGGTATACGTTCTTGGTTTGCCACGCCATTGACCGGTACGCCAGCGGCTTTGCGCACAAAGAAGATGAGCTCCTGGAGCCTTATTACAAGATTAGTGTTATTGACAAGTCGTTTCAGCCCATGACCTATGAGGACGTGGTGGAAATGGTCGAGATGGAAAGGCTCAAGATCTCAGAACACGGTGCGGGCAAGTCCAGGGCTTACAGGGAGATCTTTCCCGGGTCCAATGACCTCTTTATTCTGACGGTTGGAGGAACTAAGCCTGGCTATAAAGATGCGTGCAGTGATATGACCGATGCCATCCTGGAAGGGGCCAGGAATATCCGTACAACAGAGCCTTCCATCGTTTTCAGGTATCACAAGAATAATAGGGAAAAGACGAAGAGGCTCGTCTTTGAATGCATCCGAGACGGATTGGGATATCCTTCCATCAAACATGATGTAATTGGCACGGAACAGATGAAATTTTATGGCAAGTTCAGTAAAAATAATAATGGCGCTACTCCTGAAGAGGCCCATTACTGGGCAAACGTGCTTTGCATGTCGCCTGGGGTGTGCGGCAGGAGGAAGACCCAGAAGACCCGCTCGGAAGGGGGAGGCTCGATCTTTCCGGCCAAGATCCTGGAGATCACCCTGAATGACGGCTATGATTGGTCCTATGCTGATATGCAGCTTGGCCCCCACACAGGCAAGGCGGAAGACTTTAAGACTTTTGAGGATTTGTGGGAGGCCTTCAGAAAACAGTATCAGTATGCGGTGAGCACTGTTATCCGCGCAAAAGACGTCATGCGCTATTTTGAGTCCAGATACCTCCAGATGCCTTTTGTGTCGAGTATAGATGACGGGTGCATGGAGCTGGGCGAGGACGCCATGGCCCTTTCTGAGCAACCAAACGGGTGGCACAATCCCATTACTACGGTAGTAGCGGCAAATTCGCTGGTAGCAATCAAAAAGCTTATCTATGACGAGAAGAAATACACCATGAAACAGTTGATTGAGGCCCTTCACGCGAACTGGGAAGGCTATGAGGAAATGCGCCAGGACTTCAAGAATGCTCCCAAGTGGGGAAACGATGATCCCTATGCGGATGAAATCATAAAAAGATTCTATGAGGATATCATTGGCGGCGAAATGGGAAAGGTCACCAACTACTCCGGAGGCCCTGTTTACCCTGTTGGTCAGGCGGTTGGTCTCTATATGGAAATTGGATCCAGGACCGGCCCTACCCCTGATGGCCGGTTCGGTGGGGAGGCCGCAGATGATGGGGGGATTTCTCCTTACATGGCCACTGACAAGAAAGGCCCGACTGCTGTTTTGAAGTCCGTTTCGAAAGTACAGAAAAATCAGAAGGCCAACCTGTTGAATCAGCGCCTTTCCGTTCCCATCATGCGAAGCGTCCATGGATTTGACATCTGGCGGTCCTATATGGACACCTGGTTTGATCTCAACATAGACCATGTCCAGTTTAATGTGGTCAGCACCGCTGAAATGAGGGCAGCACAAAAAGAACCGGAGAAACACCAGGATTTGATTGTCAGGGTCTCCGGATTCAGCGCCCGTTTTGTGGATATTCCGACTTATGGCCAAAACACCATTATTGCAAGGACTGAACAGGAGTTTGGTGCCGAGGACTTGGCTTTCTTGAACGTGGAACTTTAAATTTAAAGAAAACTTCTGAATGGGGAGCAGCTTTCTAGTTGCTCCCTATACAGGAGACAGGGGAAAAGGAGGTTTTAATGAAAGGTGCAAGCATCGAAATGCGATTTGAAAAGGGCACAAAAAAGCCCTGCCGAACATGCAAGTGGCATATCCCTGATCCCACAAATCCAGAGCAGGGACAATGCACGGTAGGACGTACCGAGATGGGGGCCGTTTGGAAAAGATGGATACGTGATGTGTTTAACATGACCTGCGGCAAACATGAAGAGGGAAAGCTCAGCTTCAGGGAGCATGTATAACAATCCCTAGGAGGCATTGCCTAAGAGAGAGAACGATGCAAGGAGGGCCATTTACAGACCGTTCTGCAATATGGCCCTCCAAGATAATTATCAAAAGGTTGCATGAATGTAACCCAAGATTTTTTTTGTAACCAGAAGCGAACAGAAACAGAGAGGTAAGAAAATGCAATCTAAATCTCAGAAAGACCCAGGTTTCGAGCCTAAAAGCGAGAGAGTAAATATAGCAGTACCCGAAGAAGATCCCTATTTCTATGTCAGTACGGAGGTTGCGGAGATCCTTGCAAAGATACACGCCATATCCAGGAAAAAACCGGTAAATGTCCTGGTTTCGGGGAGGCAGGGGTGTGGGAAATCTTCTCTGGTGCGTCAGTATGCAGCCATCTATGGTTACCCGCTTTCCACTTTTCAAGTTGGCATTCTTTCGGAACCTGGTCAGCTCTTTGGTGAGTATGCCTTGGAATCCGGGGAGACAAAATACAAACAGTTCCTATTCCCTGAAGCTATCCAAACTCCCAATTGCGTCATCCATTTGGAAGAAATCAACCGGCCGGAGCACCCTAAGGCGCTAAACATGCTATTCTCCCTGCTTTCGGATGACCGTGAGGTTTGGATAGAAGAGCTTGGCTTGCTACAGGTAGCTGACGGGGTGGTTTTTTTTGCTACTCTCAATGAAGGGGAGGAATTTATCGGTACTGAACTCTTGGACGCTGCGCTTAGGGACCGCTTTTATCTTTTATTAATGGATTACCTCCCAAATGACGTTGAGAAAGAGGTTTTGATTAAAAAGACAGGGGTTACTCCAGAACAGGCCGAAGATATCCTTGCAGCGGTCAATTACCTGAGAGGTAGTGGAGAATTGGGCATAGACGTTTCTACGAGGACAACACTTATGATTGGAGAAATGATGGCCGTGGGTGCGAGCCTAAGGGATGCCCTTTCGATAAGCCTCCAGGCGAGCAAGGAAACCCTAGAATCTGTTCTCCTCGGTCTTCACCTTGAAAAGGGTTATACAGAAAGGGGGCAGGTCGAATACATTCTCTTTACAAAAGACTCCCTGAAAAAAGAGGGAATAAATTAACCATGAGACCACGATCAAAAATACCATGGCGGGGGAAATCGAGAGAGCGCTTTATTATTCCGGGAGAAGAGGGCTACTCGGAATATTGGCGCAGGGATAAATCTCCGGTCGAGTTATTGGAACTGGCGAAATTGCTCCTGGCGATTCGAAAAATCGTTTCTTATGTAGGTCGAAATACGGGAACAGTAACCTGGGCTGGGATGGAGAATCCAAATGGTATTTCTATCGATCCTACGCCGATTATGGGAACTTATCCAATCCCTCCGTCTAAGGCCGATATCGCTATCGGCATGGCTGTGGAAGCAGCCTATCAGAAGACGGAGTGGAGCGAGCGTCTCAAAGAAATTGGTCTCGCGAAAATGGAGATGCAACCTGTGAACGCTTATAAGTTTTCCCTCTATTTAGACATGGCTGAAAGAATCTATGCGGATATTTTGTCGAATAGGAGTGTGTTAGGTCTCTATACAGAAAAAGCCAGGGAATGGCAGATTCGTGAAGCTGCAAAACAGTTCGTCAATCCACCAACAGTGGCTGAACTTCTTCATATCTGGTGGAAACTGGCTGCGGATAGAAATGAAAAGGCATTCAAGGAAGCATATGTGGACAGGTCAGTGGGGGGGTTGGTGGAAAGGACGCCATTGGACAAATTTTATAGAGCCCCTTTGGCGATTCTAAATTCAATTGTGGAGCGCATGATACAGGAGTGCCCGAGAATCTCAGGCGTTACGGAACGTGCCGAATTTCGTATGAATCTTTATATTTCGATATGGCCAGAGTTGCTAGAGTTCATAAAGTTCTGGGTTGGAGACAGGTCAGACCCATTTCTGCTGTCTTCTGAGTTCAGAGAAGAAATGGAGGAGGAGGACAAGGAGAAAGATGCTGTGAAGGCAACCCTTCTCAGCTATCAGGAGGCGATAGAAAAAAATCTGAGAAAGAAAAATATTGATTTTACTGATCAGGTAAAATCAATCGTCACGAACGTCGATGATGTTGTACGCGTTGAGGGGAACGATATTGTCATGCGAGCAAGGAATAGGGTCGACAAATCCTTGTTCCATAAGCTTCGCCTTGTGCTTCAGTCCGTTGCAGTGCGCAAGACCACTTATAATAGGGGGCTTACTTCCGGAAAAGTGGACAGGAGGAGATTGTTTCGGGCCCCTACGACAGGAGCGATATTCCATTTAAAAAAGAATTATTTCGAACTCCCTAATGATATTGTGCTTCTTGTTGACTGTACTGGTTCCATGGCTGAACCTGCAAAGTGGGAACAAACTGAAGTCATCTATCAAACCCTTTTTCAGGCTATCAAGCGTTTTAATCCCCGTGCTCGGATTTTTGGCTATAATGAAGTAAAAGACACATGCCGTATCACTGAACTCTTTGTGGGTGGAGCGTTTTTTTCCGTCCTGCCACACGGAAAAACTGCATCGGGAGAGGCAATTATCGCAACGGCGCTAAATCTGAAACGAACTAGGAAGGTGCCTTTTATTATTCACGTTACAGACGGCGCATCCAATTGGGGATGCGGGGTGCGGGACGCGATTAGATTTTGCAAGGAAAAGAAAATCAATCTGCTAACTCTGGGGCTCGGCTGTGACCCTCAAAATAAATCCGCCCTTAAGGAAGAATACGGAGACCTCATAGAATTTGTGGATAACATTGATCATCTGCCGGGATTACTGAAAAATCTTCTGTCTGGCAGCAGATGGCTTTAAATCTGATTTGAGTTATACGCCGCCCCTTGGGGCGTTCGACGTTTTTGGGTACAGTGCGTTTCTTACGGCGGGGTAATTTGTTCAGCGTGGCATGGCCAAATGAGACGCGGCCATATGAGAACCATGGCCAATGAATAGAAAAACAGAAACAATAAAGAAAATTCTGGATAAAGAATGGTATATGTTTCAGAGGGTGAAGAGCCTCGGAGGACCTGCTCCATGCCAGTCTGCACCGGAGGCTTTCAGAAAAATCCGGGGAAGTATTTTTGAAACTTGGTCATCGGAAATGCTTGCTTCCTATCTTGAAGACTTAAAAAGGGCACTTAATGAAGGCAGAAACCTCCTTGCGGAAAAATATGCGCGTATGGATGGCCTGATCCCCCCCTTAAGTACGAATTCTCTCATCAATAAAATCGTTGAAATAGAAACACGATGGCAGGAGGAGGCCAGGAAAAAATATCCGGCTATTTATTTCCGTGTAGGCCGTGGAACAGGGGCGGCAAACGATGGGTCTAATTTTTCCATTTATCTCAGAAGCGAACTGGAAACATACAGTGACAAGACCCTGAGTCTTTACTACGAAAGGATAAGACGAGCGCTGGATAAAGGAGAAAATCCGGCTATACTCTCACTCGAAACGTTGGTAAAAAAGGGAGGTTTTAAAAATCTGGAACACGCGGAAAATATTTTGGCGCGGACTTGTTAACCCTCACGCTATTTGGCAACTGTTATACAGAATAAAATCATATAGTGAAAGGAGAGCACAAAGATGGGAAATATCGATACAAAATTGAAGGAAGCAGTTGCAAATATTACCCCGGCGCTTGTGGCAACTTCTGACAAAAACGGGCTTCCGAACGTTTCGCCAAAGGGATCGTTTCGTGTCCTGGATGACGAGCATGTCGTCTTTGCAGACATTAGGTCTCCTCAGACCATCTCTAATTTGAAACAAAACCCGTTGATTTCTGCAATCGGGCTTGATGCAGCGACACGCAAGGGATGGCGAATCTGGGGAAAGGCGACTGAAATACTGACAGCAGGAGATCTGTTCGACCGATTGAACCATGAGTACCAGAGTAAAGGCGGGGTGAAACATGTGGTGAAGGTAAAGGTGGAAAAATCGGCTGTGTTTTAAAAAAATCGGGAATCCTGAAATGTGGTTTCTCTGCAGAGGATGTATTTGGTCATGACGCTCATTTAAGAAATGCTTTCCGTAACCTTTGGTGGGCTTGTTATGATTTTTGAAAAGCTGTTAGCCAGGATTTGCAATAGTTGTCCCCTCTGTCGATTTGCGAGAAACCATCCGGAAGGATGGGTTGGGAAGTTCATGATCTGGCATGGGAGGTGGTGCCCTGTATGGAGATCATGGGAAAAAGTTTCTGGCAGCCAATTAAAATTGAAAGGACACTGAATCCCATGGAAATCACGCTTAGATTAACGGCCTCTTTGGCCAATCGATTCACAAAAAACAGCAAGGTCATCTCTCATAGAATCGAGAAGGAAGAGAATCTTTTGTCGTTTATTGAAGACATCGATAGGACATTTCCAGGTATAAAGAGTGCCTTGATTACGGAAAACCTCGATATCCTGGATAGCATAAACATATATGTCAACGGAGAGAATGTTCGTTATCTAGAAGGCATAAAAACCCCTATTCATGACGGAGATGTGATCAATGTCATTCCCGCAGCAGCAGCAGGATAGACTCGGTCAAAGGAGTGAAAAATGATTATCGATAGGCCGGATTCCCATTTCATTTTCATCTTGCCATGGGATCACGTATACAGACATTACAATTATGTCAGGTATAACGGGAAAGAACTAACGAACGAGGAATATTTAGAGCACTGGGGGAAATGGGTGTTTTTGGGGTCAAGAGATCAGTTTGACCAACTTGCAAAAAAAATTGAGCCTTACGTGGAGCACAAAATTATTCCTGCTGCTAAATATGATCGTAAGGTAATAGAGGAATTCGATTTAGGGGAATGCGTCATGTGCGTGTACTGTGACGACAGGCAGAAGGAGGACGTGTGGAATATTCTTTCATCCATGGGCGTGGAAGATAAGGCTTGGGTATATGAGCGTGAAACGATTGAGAGATGGCTGCCAGGCGGACATCTTTTGGAGAGTTGGATAAAAGGCAAGGGACTGACTAAAGAGCAGGCCGAAAAAGTGAGGCAGGACGCCAAAGCAACATTCAAAAAGATGTTTGAGAATAAGTATGCCATATTTCAACCTGTGAATCAATAACGAGGATTTGCACTATCAGCAAAGAGGATGACTTTCAAGAGGTTTGAGAGACAAATCCAGATCCCCGAAATCGGGATTGAGGGACAGAGGAAAATCAAGAGGGCCAAAGTTCTGCTCGTAGGTGTGGGTGGACTGGGATCTCCTGTTGCGTATTACTTAGCGGCGGCGGGTGTCGGTCGCATCGGAATTGCAGATGGGGATAGAGTGGAAATGACCAACCTGAACCGGCAATTCCTGCACACACCCGAACGAATAGGGATGCTCAAGGTGGAATCTGCAGAACAGACCATTCGAACTTTCAACCCGGAAACGAAAGTGTTCGTTTATCCTGAAAGACTCTCTTCTGTCGATGAAGCAATACGAATCATCAAGGGCTACGATGTTATCATTGATTGTTGCGATAATTATCCAACGCGGTTTACCCTGAATACGGCTTGCATCCAGACCCGTAAGCCCTTAATTTATGGTGCAGTGTCGGGCTTTGAAGGCCAGGTAATGACCATAATACCGGGAAAGGGTCCATGCTATCAATGCCTCTATCCCTCCTCTCCACCGCCTTCAGAAGTGCACAATTCATCAGGAGTCATTGGGGTTTCGCCTGGAATGGTAGGCTGTATTCAAGCCACTGAAGCACTCAAATACATCCTTGGAGTGGGCGCATTATTGGTTGGTAGGCTCCTCTTCGTCGATCTATTGGAAATGACGTTCTCATTGCTGGCCGTCGGAAGGAACAAATCCTGTCCTGCTTGTGCAAATGAATATTGTTGACAATTTATTCTCTACTATGGGCGTGAAATGGAGGGAAGAATGAGCTGGTTTACTGCGACGTTTATGTCATCCATTGGCAAGAAGCTGGTGATGGCGGCCACTGGCCTCATGTTTTGTCTTTTTCTTTTTACTCATCTCATTGGCAACCTTATGGTTTACAGGGGAGGGGAGCACTTGGTGGCGTATTCTCAGCACCTTCACAGCCTAGGATTAATCATAAATATTGCCGAATGGGGTTTGATAATCTTTGCGGTG
>JAFDHR010000104.1 GCA_019308645.1 Deltaproteobacteria bacterium | reverse complement strand
AGGAGCTTTATCTGCTTGTCAGGACTGCAATACATATCCTTGGGATCAAAAGAATTCTGCTGCAGGAATGCATTCTTAATGATCTCAGCGCAGAAAAGGATGAATCGCTGACCCACAGGCAATGCATCGGGACCAACAAGCTTAACTATCTGTTGAAGCCTGGTATCCTCCAGCAATATATTTATTGCATCATTTCGCAGCGCGATCCACTCACTTTCAAGTTCACTCCACCATTCTTGAATCTCATTAAGATATTCTGTATAGCTATCTATCCAGCTTATTGAAGGATAGTGCCGTGCATCTGCAAGAATCTTGTCAAGGGCCCAGAAACATCGTATAAATCTGGTAGTGTGCTGTGTAACAGGCTCTGAGAAATCACCACCAGGCGGAGACACGGCTCCGATAATTGTTATGCTGCCTTCCTCATTCGATAGTGTCTCTACAAGGCCTGCCCTTTCATAGAATTCTGCAAGCCTGGTTGCAAGATACGGTGGGAAGCCCTCCTCTGCAGGCATATCTCCTAATCTGCTTGACAGCTCTCGAAGTGCTTCAGCCCAGCGTGAGGTAGAATCCGCCATGACTGCAACGCTGTAACCCATATCTCTGTAATACTCTGCAATAGTAACGCCAGTATAAATACTTACCTCCCGTGCAGGAACAGGCATATTCGATGTATTGCCAATCATGACCGTTCTTTCCATTAGCGGCCTTCCGGTTCTCTCATCAACAAGCCGCGGAAAATCGTTTAGCACCTCTGTCATCTCGTTGCCTCTCTCACCACATCCAATATACACAATAATATCTGCGTTGCACCACTTTGCAAGAGCATGCTGAGTCATAGTCTTACCGGTCCCAAACCCTCCGGGAATTGCAGCGGTGCCGCCTCTGGCAATAGGGAAAAAGGTATCAAGTATTCTTTGCCCGGTAATGAGAGGTGTTACCAGGCCAGTAATCGGCAAGTTTTCCATTATAGATCTTTTTGCCCTGATCAATTGTGTATATAGGATCTTCTATTGAATATCCTCCGGCCTCAGCAATAAATTCAACCTTTCCTGTGATTCCCGGTGGCACAATTGTTTTATGAAGGACTAATTCAGTTTCCTGAAGTTCTCCAATTACAGAACCCTCCTTTACGACATCCCCCTCCTTGACAGTGGGTTTAAAATCCCATTTCTTTTCAGGATCCAGGGGAGCTATCTTTATCCCTTTTTTAATATAACATCTATCTGCAGTTCCCATGAGGATGTGGTTTCCACAGCTTTCTGCAATTCCTATGAGGGGGCGCTGGATACCATCATAAATGTTTGCAATCAGCCCGGGTCCTAACAAAACAGATAATGGTCTGCCATAGGATCGCACCTCATCTCCCGGTTTCAGACCTGTATTATCCTCATAAACCTGTATAATGGCAAGATCCTCCTCAAGCCTTATAACCTCACCAATAAGCCTGTCCGGTCCAACCTCTGCGATATCAAACATGCTGATTTCCACTAAACCCTTAGCCTTAACAATAGGACCATTAACGCTTATAATTCTTCCTGTTATAGCTGACTCTTCCACCTTTGCCTCTTTAGCTTCTTGCGCTGTATCTACTTAAAGTTGTGTTCACACTTTCCTATCCTCGAACTTAGGGGCTTCGCCCCAATTGGACTCCGGCCTGTAGGGCCTACGGCCCGGATGGCATAAATCGGTTGTCATTAAAACCTCTAATTTCAGTAAGTTGTAGAAATTCCGATATATTAAATTATTGGGCTTTCAATTTCACCTGGTTAGTTGGTTATTAATAATGTTCCTTTCAGAAAGAATGTTTAAGACTTTTTTGCGTATCTCATCGAATTTTCTATATACAATTCTCTCAATGGTGCTGTTGTAATAGAGACCTCTTTCTTTATCAAAAACAATAGCCCCCCCTTGAGTTATATCTTTATCCACAACTATACTGATGTCCGGTGAATGTCCTGCTTTCTGCATAATAGTCTCTTTAATATTTGTTCCCTCCAGCATCATATCCTCTTCTGAGATGTAAACCAGAGCCTCCCCTCCCTTGATCTGTGAAAGCGATTCATCCATTGCATCCAGTAAAAATTCTTTATATCTATCTTTGCCACTACTTCTCAGTTCACAGATCGCCTCTTCAATCATGGTTGCAATAAAATCTTCTATAATGCGCAACTGTAGCTTCTTTTTCTCAATGAGTGCCCTGTTTCTAATCTTTGAAAGCTCTTGATCAATTTTACTGCCGGTCTCATCATTGATCTTCTTTTTTAATTCTTCTATATCTGAGATATAGCTCTTCTCCAGCTTGCTTATCTCATCGTCAGCACGCTGCATAATAACACTTTTTTTGTGGGCAGAATTTTCTCTGAGTGAGTTTATCAGTGCTGTCTCATCCCTATTTGTTTTCAAAGTATTGTCTTCCATTTTTCAGTTACTCAAATGGATATTCCCAATGCTTCAGTAATATAATTGAGTATTGACGTGCTAAAACCCCTTGAGTCATCAATGCCGGGTATTTCAATGATCACCGGTGTGACCGAGTTTAAATTGACACTGTAAATCTTTTCCGGTATCTCTTCGGCCAGCTCCCGGGTAATAACTATTACCCCTGCATCCCCTCTTTTTAGAAGTTCATTAAGGTGTATATCTACACTTTCCCTATCTGCAACCCTTCCTTCGACCCCGGCAAGCCGAAAGCCAGTAACCGTATGGATATCTCCCAGTATATATATTTTTTCCATAAACTTTAGTAACTATTCAGCCACCAAGGCACAAAGGCACAAAGAAGAGATGAATATAAATTGAATAACGTAGTTTTCTCATTAATGAGCCTCAGGCTCATTAATTTCAATCCCGATTTATCGGGATTAAAAAAGGCTATAATAAAGAATAATTCTATAGTTTTGGTGCCTGCCCGCCATCCGGCAGGCGGGTCTTTGTGTCTTTGTGGCAAGATACCTGAGTAGATACAAACTTTAAATCTTGGTCAGGATCATAATTGCAACAATCAGCCCATAAATGGCTATTCCTTCCGCCAGCCCGAGAAAGATCAGGGCCCTGCCTCCGAGCTCCGGCTTTTCACTCATAGCGCCAAGAGCTGCGGAACCGATCCTTCCAAGCGCATAACTACTCGCCAAACAGGATAAACCAACCGCTCCCATTGCCGCAATAAAGGCAAATGCCAGGCCATCCCCGCTTAACACCGCCTCTGAAGAAATTTTTTCTTTCTCTGCTGTTGACGGTCTGTCTTCTGCCTGCAGCTCAGCCTGTGAAAGCATGAAAAAGGCAGCAGTCAGACCCACAATAAAAAACAATATCCCGGATGATGCTATTTTTTTAATCATAATACTCCTCCATTATAGGACTACTATTTTCTTAGTGAAAAGGGGGTAAAGGCACTACCGTCACCCTTAAAAAACTTTCCAAAAAATTCATAGTATTCCAGCCTCATTGACTGTATCCCGCAGATAAGTCCTTCAAGTAAAATAATAAATATATTCCCCACTATAAGTACCATCAACGCAGCAATTGTTGTGATATCGGGATTTATAATACGTGCAAGCGTATAGATTGCGATACTGAGCCCCGCATGACTGAGTGCAAAAGCACCAGCCCTGATAAATGAAATGGTATTTCCAAAAAAACCTGAAAGCATCTCAATTATCTCTATAAGTGTTTCTACAACATATTCTAAGACCCCATGGGGGAAGGGATGCTTATTACCCAGAAAAAAGAATCCCAGTATATTTCTCATCGAAAAGATGCATAGCGGAACAATGATAAAGGCAATAAGCTCTGACGTTACAGGGTATACCCCTGTTTTAATATAACGAACAAACAGAAATATTAACCCTGCATAGATCATAAGCCCGACCAGCCCCCGTGCCCCAAAAAGGGCATCGCTATAGTCTCTCATCAGGAGACCGTTTATGATGTTTAACAGAATACCTACTGTTATAAAGGCCACTCCCATCATTATCACAGCAAAAAAGAGAGACATTATGTTCTCCATAGGATGAAACCACAGCGCAGGTAGTATGTGTTCATTGCTGAAGAGGCTTCCATAGAAAAACCCGAAAACTGTAGCAGAAACTCCACAAAGTTGCAGGATACTGCCTGCATCAGCAAGAAAAATATCTCCCTTCTTTCTCCTTCTGGCAATCAGTTTCATAACAAGTCCCGCAAGAGCAAGTACAAGTCCCTGCCCAACGTCCCCGAACATTACTCCAAACATAAGGACATAGGTGATGGCTGCAAATGGTGTGGGGTCCATTTCCGTATTTCCAGGCAGCCCGGCATTTTTAACCAGAAGCTCAAAGGGTTTGAACAGACGATTGTTTTTCAGAACTACCGGTGCATTCCTTTCGGCTTTGGTTGAGACTACAAGAAAAAAGTTCTCTCCACATACCCTCCGTAAGACTGAAGCCAGTCTGTCAGTGTCTTTTTTATCCATCCAGCCGCTTAGAAACATGGCTTCCCGGGAAAAGAGGAACATCTTCTCTGCATCAATCACGGTCTCACGTTCCAGGTAACCAGCATAAAGCCCTGATAATTTTGTTATCCATCCATCCTTCATCCTTTTGAAACAGTCTTCAATCCTTTTCAGGCGGCCCTTCAGGATATAAATCCTCCTTCGCAGATGGCTGGTTGATGCAGCCCGCAACTCGCTCGAGTTAATCTTCTCGGTTTCATCTTCGAAGCCGTATTTTTCTAAAAACTCCAGCATTTCTTTTTTTTTCTCAGACATTGTAATGCCGATAGTATGTCTGCCGTGTTGTCTTATAATATATGAATCATGTGCATCTGACAGGTCTTCATGAAAATCAGCATGTACTTTCCCAAAAACAAAGCTGCACAGCTTCATTCTTTTGATCACATCTGCATCGATACCAATCGAGATTAACTCTTCAAGGATTGAAATCAGCTCCTGGGTATGTTCGATTTTTCTCAAAAGCTCTATATGTAATTTTTCATACTGCTGAATCTTTTTTCTGACAGAACTTAGATAGGTCTCATCACTGGCTATATCACCCTTATAAGCTACCTGAAAAACAACCCTATCAGCACTATCGATTCTGCCATCACTTTCGAGGTTCAGGGCTGAAAGGAGTGATTCGGTCACCGTGATTATTTCCCTGACCTTTGTTTCCTCCTCGTTCAGTTCAGCCTCCATTTCTGCATCAGTCGACATTTCTTCAAAATCCTGCTTAGTCAGATGAATCAGTTTCTCCTTCCCCAGCTCATAGATCAATTCATCGTATAGCTTCCTTTGAAGTCCTATCCTAACTTTTCTGATGTCAGCCTTGGAAAACATGTTAAACCTCACAGATAATTTTCTTAGAAATTATGTCTGGGGGGACATTAAATCGAAGGCCTTCAATTATCCGGAATAGATTTTGTATCTGATAATAGAGCAGCCAGAGGTATGAAATAACACAGTATATGGAATGGAAATCTCTTGAAAAATTCTTCCAGATATAGGACCAGAAATACCTCTCCAGTTCATTTTCAATATATGAAACTTCAGGGATGCCGCCTGAGGATCGGTTAAGTTCTTTATTCATCTGTCTCTCTATTTTGATGATCAGTTCAGCCCTATCATCGAATTCATCGATAAAATCATAGAGAGAGGTCAGATGGCTCGAAATCTTATCATCATGCCAACCGTAGTTCTGGCTGAGGCGAAAACTCCAGACAATCCTGAGCAAAACAATCTTCCTGAGCATAACCTCCTGAAAGATGCGGCTCTGAGGAAACAAAATCTCTCTCGAAAAATCAAAGAAATATCTGACAGCATAAAAATCGATCCTGCTCTCAAGCTCTTCATACCTGGCAGGGAAATCATCTGCTATCACATTATTAAGATAGGTATTGCCAAGCAGGGACTTAAACTCATCCAGTGATATATCTCTTTCTAACAAATTCTTCTCAAATGCATTATATGGGCTTATATCATTCCACTGCTCGATAACCATAGTTCTGCTAAAAGCCTTTGCCAGAAGCAGCTTAACATTACCTGTCTCAAAAAAACGTAAAAAAGCCTTAAAAAGAGCCCTGTAACAGTCACTTGATTCTATAAAAAGCAGTAATTTCTTTATTTGGTTGCGAAATATTATTTCCTTGGTCTTATTATGGTCTTCTGCGTCATTTTCTGATATAAGAGTGGGGAAAGCGAGATGAGGTTTTTGCGCATTGATTATTTTAATATAATCATTCCGCCTTAGCATCTGATCGCGCAAGGCATGAATCTTTGCATGCAGGTAGATTTTGTCTGCATTCTGGTTCATTTTTCAGACCAGGGTTTTAGGTTCCTAAGACAATTAAAACTATCCTTTCCTTTATCGCCTTACAGAGCTCCCTATCCTGAATCAGCAGGTCCTTTTCCTTATGTATTTCATTCAATTCCTTCTTAACATGTTCATTGGCCTCTTCAACCGCTGACTTAAATCTCTTTTTATTGCTTTCAAGAATTTCAGCCTTTGCCTGAGCCTTTTTATTTTCAAGCTCGTATCTTAAGTTTTCAATTTTCTTTTTATATTCCAGTCCTGCACTTTCGATATCTTCTGAACATACTTTCTCAACCTCTATGATCTTTTTTATTATGTCATCCATGGCCACTCAACTGGCTTATTATATTAATAGAGAACCAAAAAATCTCAAATCTTACAAAGACGAGTTTTACTGTAAACGGATTGATAAAAAAATATTTCCTTAGTGTCAGAATCTGTAGGATTCCAGAGGTCTCTCATTTTTTTAAAGCATCCGTTATAATTTCCAGTTGGAGTTTGAAGTATGCATCAAGACTGAGACGCTTCTTGAAATGCCATCTCTTTAGGGCCCACATGTGAGCCAGCATCATGATATTGTAGGCCATTAAGTCAACATCAACGTTTTTAAATACACCCTGTTCGATGCCTTCATTGATTATTTGTGCGAAAATACTGCTCACATCTACCTCGAGTTGCATCACCCGTGACTTGGAAGCCCTGTCAAGAGAACTGGATTTCTGATAGATCAAAAGCGCCTTCTCTTTTTGCTGATCGACTATTTTTAAATAAATGTAGAGCGCATCGGTTAACTTCTCCTTAGGATCATCAATGCCTTTAATTATCTTGATGAGGTTTTCCTGAAAGGAGGTAAGGATATCTTCCATAATCATTCTCATGATTTCTGACTTTGTCTTCACATGGTAGCGCGTGACCGTCCTGGTCACACCTGCCTTTTCGGAAACCTCTTGAAGGGAGGTGTCTGCAAAGCCTTTTCTGGCATAGAGGACACTGGCCGCATCTATGATTTTCTTTCTCACCTTATCTGGATTGGTGACCCAATCAAGCCCATCGAGTTTGCCTGTTAAATTATCCATATCTAGTCTCCTCTAAAAGATTCAATTTCTTGTTAAGCTTATTTCCCATACTTAAAGGAAACAATTACCCTTACCGATAAGAGATTCACCTTGACATCGTATATGGTAAATTCAACATTAGGGCTTTATCAGAGTGTATGCATATGAACACATGGGACCGAGAGTACCAGTAGTAACCACATCTACCTCTATGACCGCTCTTTTAATACCCTTCTGTTTAACAACATCTATTGTCTCTTTGGCAGTAACTACTATTGTGTCATTTTTCATCTTTTCTTATTTCCTAAATTGCTTTTGGCGTATCTTTTCCTTTTTACGCTCGACCAGATCCTCAAAACTTGTAGATTCCAAAACCCGGTCCATTGCCTTTTTTACCTCAGCCCAGATATCATGAGTGACGCAAGTGTCTGAACGAGAATACAACTCAGGATTATCCACACAGGCGACTGGAGTAGTTGAGCCCTCAAGGATCTGGACTACCTCGCTGAGTATAACTTCCTTGGGAGGCTTAAGAAGCGATATCCCACCCCGAGCTCCCCGGGTAGTTTTTATTATTCCTTCTTTTACGAGAGGTCCGATTAGCTGCTGCAGATAGGGTAGGGGAATTTGTTGTCTTTGGGAAATGTCTTTCAGAAGCACCGGGCCTTCACCCCAGTGAAGGGATAGCTCCAACAATACCCTGGTGCCATATCGCGCCCTTGTAGAAAGCTTCATGATTATTATCAATTGTTTTGTTGACTAAAAAGGTCAACAATGATAAAATACAAAAATCCAGTATAGGTGTCAAGAAAAATAAAAAGGTCTTTGGTGACTTGTTCTGTCTAAAATCTTACCTATGGCTAACTTGCAATAAAAATAATCTCATTAGTAGTCCCTTCCATGCCTCCTTCCTATCCCCTGGTCTAGACTACTTCTATCATTCTGTCCACAGCAGCCTTTGCCTCAAGGCGAATTTCCTCAGAAACTCTTACTTGGGGAGCCATCTCTTCCAAAGACCATAATACCTTTTCTAGTGTGATTAGCTTCATATTTGGACAGACGGCCGACTCTGAGGCGGGGATAAATTTCTTACCTGGGTTCTCCTTCTTAAGCCTATGTATTATACCTATCTCAGTACCCACTGTCATTTGGCTGACATCATCTCTCCTGGCGTATTGGCACATTCCTCCGGTGCTCAATACCTCATCGGCA
>JAFDHR010000562.1 GCA_019308645.1 Deltaproteobacteria bacterium | reverse complement strand
GTTAAAAACCCCTGGTGGTGTACAGGAATTCGAAATATTGGAAATAAATTGAAGTCTTTTTACTATTTAGCCACGAATAGACACAAATGGACACAAATGAATTCGAAAGAAAAACTTGAATATAAAAAAATTGGTAAATAATTGTTCGTGATAATTAGCCTGCCCTGGTGCGACTTCTCTGGCAAATGTTACAATCTCTGCAATATTTCTCGAGCTTAAGCAGCGTAAGCTAAGCATTGCAAACCAGGTCTGGGCCAGGGTGATAACCTGCCCGCCCCGATTGTATCGGGACAGGCGGGTTTGTGGCAAAATAGCTATAGTTTTTTAACTAATCTAATTGCTGAGCAATAATTCCCTTCTCCGTTACGTATTCTGCCCTCAGTTTCACAATTTCATTCCTGATAAGCCTATTTGACGGAAAACTAAATCTGACATAATTATCACTTAAACCCCAGATTAGGTTTCTTTCTTTTGGTGCCCATCCCTCAGCGAGAACTGAAAAGGTTTGACCCACTAAACTCTCACGGAAGACTTTTCTCTTTTCCTTGTCAAGACATCTTAAGAGAAAGGCCCTTTCTTTGATCGTTTTGTGACGAAGGTGCTCAGAGAATCTTGCTGCAGCAGTCCCCTCTCGTCTTGAGTAAGGAAACACGTGCAGATAGCTTACAGGATGCAGATAGCTTACAGGAAGATCTTTTAAGAGCTCAAAGGTATTATTGAATGACCTCTCATTCTCTCCAGGAAAACCAACCAAGACATCAACACCTATTGAAACCTCAGGGACAAGGCGATGTATATCATCTATTAACTTGATAACCATTCTGGCTGTATAGTGCCTATTCATCCTTTTTAACACAGAATCATCTCCGCTCTGTAGAGAGATATGAAAGTGACGGCAAAGCCAATTATCGCTGGCCATCAATTCAATCAGCTCTGTTTTTATCTCTGTTGGTTCAAGTGAACTAAGCCTTATCCTTAGCCCAGGGGTATTTTTACCAATCTCAACGAGTAGCTGGGTTAAATTTATGCCGTTGTTAAGGTCTGAGCCATATTTGCCAAGGTGAATCCCTGTAAGCACAGCCTCTTTATAATGATTTTTTTCTAACTCTTTGACTATTTTAATAACGTTATCAGGCGTAATACTCCTCAAAGGACCCCGGGCCATAGGCACAATACAATAGGAGCAGAAGGACTCGCATCCATCCTGTATCTTTAAAAAAGCCCTGGTTCTTTTTGAAAAACTTTTGACAGGAATTTGTTCGAAGGCCTCAGATGCTGTGAAATCCTCCATTAAAATAAGGGGTGGATTATGGTGAATGGCATTGACCAAGAGTTCAGGAAGAAAACTCTTTCCTTTATTTCCAACGATCAAGTCTACCCCATTAATCTTAGATAATCCATCAGGGAAGACCTGTCCATAACACCCGACAACAGCAATAATAGCCTGAGGGTTCTTCCTTATAGCCCTTCTGATAGCTTGCCGTGACTTATAGCTTGCCGTAGCTGTCACTATACAGCCATTTATTATTACTAAATCCGGTTTTTTATCCTGCCCGGCCATCTGGTAACCCTTATTGATCAATGATTCTTCAATAAAGGCCGATTCATACTGGTTTACCTTACAACCAAGCGTGATGATCTTAAACAATTTGGTCATTTGAAATCGTTATCCATTCACCGTTTTCCGTTCAACAAACTGCACAAGACCTGAGTGCGGTCAACAGATATCCATCCTCCTCCAAGGACCTTTTCTCCTTCATAGCACACAAAGGCCTGACCAGGAGTTATTGCCCATTGCGGTGTATCAAATTCAAAATGGACAATATCGGGCGAGATTATGGTAAGTGTACCATCAGCAGGCTCATGCCTGTACCTTATCTGGGCTTGCACTCTAAGCTTTGGTTCTCCTCGTGGAATTCCTATCCAATTAAACTCCTCCGCTGTGAGGGTTGCGGTAAACAATGCTTCCCTTGTGCCTACTACAATCTCATTGGTTTCTGGTCTGATCTGACATACATAAAGCGGTTCTCTTGAGCTTATCCCAAGTCCCTGCCTTTGCCCAATAGTGTAGGCATAGGTGCCTGAGTGAACGCCTAATACATTACCCTCGAGATCAATAATATCTCCTTGTGACAGCGTGCTCTTATCAATTCGACTCTTAAGAAATGACCGGTAATTATTGTCAGGTATAAAGCAAATTTCCTGGCTTTCAGGGTGAATTGATGCTGATAGCCCCCTTTCTTCTGCCTCTTTGTATATCTCTGCCTTTGTCATATCCCCCAAAGGGAACAGTGTTTTTGACAGGTGAGACTGGCCCAACCTGTGTAAAAAGTAAGATTGATCCTTTTGTCTATCCTTTCCCTTGAGAAGATCAATATATCTTTTATTAGAACTCCTTGTTACCCTTGCGTAATGGCCTGTTGCAAGATAATCAATTCTTTTATTATCCATCCATTTAATAATCTGTCCAAATTTGACCACATAATTACAAACAACACAGGGATTAGGGGTGAGCCCCAAAGAGTAAGATCTAGTAAAATAATCGATAACCCTCTTCTGGAAAAAATTTCTTACATCCAAAGGATATAAGGCAATATTTAGCTCTCTTGAAACGAGCAAAGCGTTCCTCAACTTCTCTTCCCTCTGCTTGAGCGGGAGAGGGAGAACAAGATGAATGCCCACTACCTCCCACCCTTCTTCCTTTAATATAGCTGAAGCACAAGCGCTATCAATCCCGCCACTAATAGCTACCGCAATTGCTTTTTTTCTCAAAATCATTTAACCTTTAACAGCTTTACCCGGATTAGTTTTTTTGGAAAACCGATTCGAGTTTAGCAGATATGGTATTGGTTTATCAAAGAAATATAGTGACTATTCAGCAAATGACCCCGACGCTTCGCTTCAGGGTTATATATGAAAGAAACTGATAAATTTCATAACCGATTATTTTAATTGCTAATTGCTAATTTTAAATTTAGTTAGGAGGTTGTCGGGTTTCCCGATAAATCAGCGATTTTTTAGGGCTATTTGATTAGACCAATTAATTCCAGCGGAACCTGCTATTTTCTGTTATTACAGGCAAGGCATTTACATTTTATAATCAATTGTCT
>JAFDHR010000561.1 GCA_019308645.1 Deltaproteobacteria bacterium | reverse complement strand
AGTGAATGTGTCATTTCGACCAGAGGGAGAAATCTTGAGTTTTCAGCATGTTACATTGGTAAGATTTCTCGCTTCGCTCGAAATGACATGTTGTTGAGACTTTTTACGGGTTCATCAATAATGGATACCGTAAATGAGATTTTTGCTTTAAACCCAGATTATGCAGTAGGCATCGTCACGAGGATTGAAAAACCTCAGCGAACCGAGAAGTTGGAGCGATTTTGTGCCGAAGGCATATTTATAAATATGTTGAGAAGCAAAATCGTGAAACGAGCGTTGCAGCAAGGTTTTTCAGGTCGCAGTAGGTGTCTACCGCATAATCTGGGTTAAAAGGTGTGGTACGATAATGTTAATTTTCAAATTCAGAGCGAAAAGTAAATAATACGAATAAAAATATTTGACCTTTAGTTATTATTTGATATAAGAATTAATTCTTTAAATTACGACAATGGCAATGAACCTAAAAAAAACCAGAAAAGTTATTCTTGATGAAAAAGATATAGAGCAAGCCCTGAAAAGAATTGCGCAAGAGATAATTTCTAAGCACAAATCTTTGAAAGATATTGTTTTAATTGGAATTAGAACCGGAGGGGCTTTTTTGGCTTATCGTCTACGAGATGAGATTTCTAAAAAAGATGAGGAGAAACCTCCAACTGGTGTGCTGGATATTAATTTGTACCGTGATGATTGGACAAGGATAGGCCCCAACCCAAAATTGGGAAGCACAGAGATTACTTTTTCCATAGACAATAAAATGATTATTTTAGTAGACGATGTGCTGTATACAGGCAGGACAATAAGAGCAGCAATGGATGCACTGATAGATTTTGGTAGACCGAAAAAGATTGAGCTGGCTGTGCTAATAGACAGAGGGGAGGAGCAAAGGGAACTACCCATAATGGCTAATTATGTAGCTAAGGAATGGCAGACCTCTGGAAAAGCTACTGTTAATGTCTATTTGAAGGAAAATGGATATCATGACCAGGTTGTAGTAGAGGGAAAAGAGGATAATTTATAGGAGGAGACATTTCATGTGTTTAACACTATCTGTTACTACAAGGAATCGATCGGAGATGATAGACATTACCTCCAAGGTCGAGGAGGAGTTGAAAAGATCAGGGCTAAAAGATGGGGTGTGTTTTCTCTTTGTACCACATACTACAGCCGGGATAACAATTAATGAGAGTGCTGACTCAAGTGTTGCAACAGATATCCAGGCAATGCTTAATAAACTAATCCCCTGGGAAGGATCTTACAGGTAAAAGTAGTTTGATAGGGAATTCAGTAATGGTTTTTGTTGAATCCGGCCATCTAAAATTGGGTACATGGCAGGGAATTTTCTTTTGTGAGTTTGATGGACCTCGATCAAGAAAACTATATATAAAATTTTAGTAACTGTTCACGTAGCCACCAGGTCACAAAGACACAAAGGGTATTAAATGGTCAATGAAAAACTATCAATTATTCCCGATAGATCGGGACTAATTTTAAATTGTAAATTGTTAATCTTGGTGCCTTGGGGTCTTAGTGGCTGAATAGTTATAAATTTCAGTAAATAATTTTAGGTTTTTCCTTGACACCCCTATATTGCTTTGTTAAATAGCCTGCTAAAAAACAAGATTTAGCCCGGCCAAATGTGAATTTAAAATACTCAAAATAATTTTACACAAGGAGGATTAGATATGTATAAGGTAGAGGTTGATAAAGAGAAATGTGTCGGTTGCGAAGAATGTGTTGACGTTTGCCCATCAGATGTTTTTGAAATACAGGATGAAAAGTCAGTTCCTGTGAACGAAGAGGAGTGCATTGGCTGTGAAAGTTGTATAGAAGTCTGCGAATCTGATGCTATCACGATAACAGAAGTTGAAGATGAAGATTAACACTACAGAGTCATTCCCGCCTGCCTTGCGTTGCAAACCATTGTGGGCAGGTGACTATCTCGCCTCTAAACATAGCAGGTTTCTCTTTTGGGAAACAACCAGCCTTCAGCGGGCTTAAAATTGAGTTAGTTACATAGTAGTAGGGTTAATTTTTAAGGATTAAAAAAATGCCGCTCTTTAATTTTTATCTAAGAGCGGCATTTTTTATCTTTTCCCCTAAGTTGAGCGGGGTTTGGGGTTTACTTTTTCTTTTCATGGCAATTATTACATTTCCTTGTAGGTCCTGTCTTTTTCCCAGCCTTTTGTAATGTTTTGTGACACCCCTGACAATTTTTATGGTAGGCCAGCATTAATTTCTTTACCTTGCCTTTTGATTTTACGGCATCATGACATGCTGAACATTTTTGGACAGGATCTCCCTCTTTAAAGACATTCTTTCCATCTTTATACACATGATGACACTCTGTACAGGCAAGCTTATAATCTACATGGTGTTTTGTATGAGAAAATTTGACAGCGCCTTTTTTGTACTTTGTAAATGCATCTGACTTGATACTGATTTCATCCGGGCAATCTGTTGCTATTAGGATGCCTACGCCAGTAAACAATGCTATGGATATGATAACTGTGCTTAAAAACAAAATCCGTTTTTTCATAATATTCCACCCTCCTTCCATTTTC
>JAFDHR010000103.1 GCA_019308645.1 Deltaproteobacteria bacterium | reverse complement strand
CGACGAAGGCTTTGAGCCAGGACCGTTTGGCTCTATATTATCAACTTGAATTCCAGGCTCTGATAGAAACTTTAGCCATATAGTCAAATGAATTAGTCCCATAAAATCGCTGACCTTTTGTGGTCGGGATTACGGCCGGGATGTCGTGCCACTATGTCCCGCCGTTCGCGAAGCGAATCGGAGAAACTAAGTGTTGCCACGGGCTTGCCCGTGGGGCTCCACAGGCGTCACGGATAATGATTGGTTTGCATTTTGCAAATGGATTAGGTTACCCAAAAACAAGGCAAGGTGTACATAGAAAAGAATAAATGAAAGACATTCTTAGAGAAGTCATTTCACGCCTGCACTCAAATTCACAATCCTCAAAAAAATGAAAGACACATTGGTTGATTTATGCAATTTCTGTAATCATACAATTTGCGAATGTGGGAAAAAGACGAGGCAAATTATGTCAGGCGTTCTTGATACACTAAAAAAAGAATCCAAGAAGCACCCGAAGTTTTTTGCCCTGACCTGCATTATCTTTTACTCTTCTCTGGCTTATTTAATTTGGAAAAACCTGCCCTTCGACATTATTGGTGGTATTATCAGTATACTAGGCCTAGGGCTAGCCGGCTACCTTACAGCAAAGCTAAGATCAAACAGACTATCCCAGTACGGCATGATTTTTTTCTGTTTTTTAATTTGGATTCTTCTTTATTTTTGGTGTGCGCAAAGTTATGTATTTGTGTACGAAATAGTTACAGAATCTCCGGGAGGCATATTAATCCATTGGACGAATGATTTTACTAGATTAATTAAAAAGGGAGTTGAAGATTCCGATTTTGGAGCAGAAGCCAAGAAAGAAAAGCTTCGCTGGCATAAATGCCCATGGCCCATTCAACCATTTCTAAGAAAAAAAGCAACTCAAAACCAGGCTGCCCTGATCGTTGGAGGTTCGCTAGTATATTCAGCAGAAATGATCGATGGTAATTTAATCTCATCATATTATTATTCTGGAGATCAAAAAACACATTTTGAAGCAAAATTTGGTGATGTTCCTAAGAATTTACAGGAAAAGGCATTTATTCTTCTAAAAAAGATTAGACCTGAACTAACATTGCCTCAATTTTTCAAGAATACGCATGAAGTAACAGCCCATATTTGCGGGTGCAATGAAGCAGTTGATAATCATTTGGATTATTATAAGAATCCAGAAAAGATAGGAAGCTTCTCGCGAGCATTAGACAACTATCGAAAGTGTCTTGAAAAATATCCCGAAGGTTACAGATACCGCTATAACCTAGGACTGCTATATATACACCATTACATAGATACCGAAGAAGAAGACTTTTTGGAGAAGGCTAAAGATGAAATGCGAAGGATTTTGTACGGTGACCCCACGAGAAGAATCCAAGCTCGTTCCGGATATTTTCCAGCTTGGATGCAGCAGGGAAACATTAATTGGTACTTGGCACAATATTCGGGAAAATCTCCTAAAGATAGAGAGAATCTCTACGTCAAAGCAATTGATTGTTTTGAAAAAGCGATCGAATATCTGGAAGGGGGCAAATATGTTGAGCCCGCTTTAGAAAAAAGGGCTTATTGTTCCTATGCTAACGCAATTGCAAATATCTGGAGTAATGCCAGAGGCGTTGATGGGTTAGAAAATATTGCCAAATTTTCCTTAGGGAATATCGATGGTGCGGAAGAGAAACTCAAGAAGATTAACGAGAGAAATAAGGCTTTTAATGGGGATGTGTTATATTTGTTTGGTTACATGAGATTTATGAAATTTATAAGAGACAAGAGATTTACGGACTTAGAGCAGGCAAAAGTATATTATGAAAAAGCGCTTAAAGAACTAGGTTCAAAAAGTGTGGAGTTGATTGAAAAGGGTAACTTTTTCACCTCACTCAGTAAATTGGCATATCAAACGCACTATAATCTCGCCTGTGTTAATAATCATTACATATTGCTCAACGAAAGTACTTTAAAAGAAGAATATGTAAAGGAAGGGATAAAGCATATAATTGATGCGGCAAGAAATTTCTATGACCCTGAGTGGTTATTAGAAGATATGAAACAAGATCAAGACTTGCAAAAGCTATTCCTTGAGTATAGTTCTCTTTCTGGGATTAGCATCAAATCTTTAGACTTCAAGAATCTTCAAGATTCATTTCTGAGAATGCAAAAGGTTCGGCAATAAACTTTTCGCAGGGTTGTAAAATGAAGAGGATAAATTACATTAAATCATGCTCTCTGGGACTTAGTATTTATGTGTTTCTTGCAATTTTCATCAAGATTGCCTGGGCATCGCCAGCAGTTCGAGGTTGCCCCGAGCCCGGACCGCCCATTAAGTTAGGCTTTATTGCAAGTACTAGTGCCCCGTTTGCTCCATTTTACAAAGCTCAAGAGACTGCATTAATGATAGGCATTGATGAAATCAACAAGAGAGGAGGTGTCTGTGGGAAGAGGAAACTCAAACTGTACACTAGAGACTACGACTATAAACCCGCAGTGAGCGCGATAATTGCCGAGGAATTGATAACAAATGAGAAAGTGGATTTCTTGATTGGACCTATGCACGCCGTAAGCGCTCAACAGGTGACTAAAATAGCCAAGAAATACAATAAAGTTTGTCTATTTCCGGCATCCCATGCTGCGAAGCTAACCATTAAAATGGCTCATCCTTTCATGTTACAGATCCCTCCGAGTACATACATGAAGGGAAAGGCTGTGGGCATGTATCTCAGTGATCAGCCTTACAAGAAATATATTTCATTAGGGTCTAAAAGCATTCTCGATATAGAAGAGGCTAAATCTTGGAAAGAATACATGGCAAAAAAGGTCAAAGAGTTTAGACTAACGAAAAGTGTAACGGTTGAACCTATGACAAAAGACTTCTCCGCGCAAGTTTTAGAAATTCTGGATGCTAGGCCGGACGCAGTATTTTGCACTTTGAGATGGAGATCTTTGGTGGAATTTATGAGTCAGGCGAAGGAGATGGGTTTTTTTAAGAAAACTGCTTTTGTTGGTTCTTTTGATCTGAACGTTTTACAGGCAATGAAAGACCAGATGCCTAGCGGCTTGATCGGCTATTCCGAAGCCCCCTTCTATGCCATAGACACACCCGAGATGAGGAGCTTCTCACACGCATTTATGCAAAGAACAGGGAGCTGGCCACCAGAAGTTGCAATTATGGCGTATGATAGTCTCTTGGTATTAGTCAAGGCGATAGAGCAGGCAGGAGACATTGACTCTCTAAGCGTGGCGAAAGTTCTCCGAACATTGACATTTAGAGGACTTCAGGGAAAGAAATCTATTAACCCAAAATACAATATGGTTAATTCTGGTCTTTATGTAGGTAAGACTTTCAAAGATCCTAAGTATCCGTTTTCAATCTTGAGCCAAGTCAAGTATTTTCCAGCTGAAAAGCTATGGGAATCCCTTAATTGATATTACTGAATGGTAAAGCGGGACGCTCTGAAAGCGCCGGTTAAGACCGGCATGAAGGAGGAGGTGAGGCTTTAGAGCCAAGTCCTCTACGGAGTAAGGAGTAGCGATCCGCTCCGGCCCCGAGCTATGCGTCGACGACCAGTGATGGCGTGGCGAAGCGTTAGTAGGGGTGTGCATAGGTGCAGTAAATGGGGTCAGAAAGTCTAAAAGTAAAGGTTTGTCCCCTTTTCCTTGTCTAGACATTCCGGAGATCGTTTTAATTTGGAAAATTCAATGGGGTCTGGCATGTCCGGATCATAAAATTGGGAAGGAGGCATAGCAAGAGAAATGTCAAAAAGAAAGTATAGTATCGGACAGATTTTGATGAAATCATTGACATCGGAGCAGATCGCAGGCTTGCTCACGATCGTGTCAGCTTCAACCGATTTGAACATCTACATGGAGAAGTTCGAAAAAATCGACCCGGACATGGCGATGACTGTGAAAAAAATTCTGGTCGCAGATCAGGATTCAGCAAGCAGAGATGAAACCAGGCGATTGACGTCCCTTCAACGAACAATGGAGTACTGGTTTTCGCTATGGCGCAACTTTGATGATATCATAAGTGAAGTAGGTGATGGGGAAGGTAAATATGCGGTTCAGGACCATCACTGGGAAGAGCCGTATTTTGATGGCGGGAGCCTTGCCCGGGACCTGGAACCTATCGCGGAAGATATGTTGACGCTGGTGGAGGATGTCTATGATGAAGTGGATGATCCGGATCTGTTTTTGAAGGCTCTGGAGGAAATTGATGACCAAATTGGCTCATATCCCGAATGGATGGGTGCTGACCAGGGGGAACCGTGCGTTTTGGAAGAAAAATTGACGCAATGCGTTTTGAAGTGGCTGTGGTTATCGTCGCAGCACGAAAGAGATCCCGGCCAAAGCTTTGCGGAAAAAGCTTTTGATCTTGAAAACGCCTTTGAAATGGTAGCACTGGATAGAAACGCATTTACTGGATTTTTTATCCGGCTCCCTGATGGTGTCTGCCGGAAAATTTATGAGTTTCTAAAAGAGGGCGATCATGATCTGGATTTGGACAATACCTATTCGGCCTGGCACCACATCAACCACAATTATGAAGAGTGGTTTGATGCAGGCAAATACCTTGAATCCTGCCGAAAACACCTCGTCAAAAACTGGCGATACGGCCGGCCGCTTGTTGATGATGCCTTGAAGCAAAACGATTTTGAAAAGGCTGAATTTTTTCTTGGCAAAACCTTCTCAAGTTATTTGGAATGGTATGGGGAAAAAAGGTGGCGACCGGAGACTTCTTTGCTTCTTATAGAAAAAAGGTCCTTTGTTAATAAGGGTGATGAAGAAATTGCTTCATTATTAACAAGTTGGGCTGATGTTGCGAAGCGGCTGAACCATCCGGGCCGCAGCGCCGCCGCCGTATTACAGGCCGTGGCATTTCATACGCCGGAAAATTGGAATACGGTCCTGAAGGCGTACCGAAGTCTATCCAAACCGGATACTCAAGGGACGCTTGCCCCGCTTTTTGCCCAGTGGAAAAATGAAATGGCGGCTCGAAGCTACCCTTATTTTATGGACTCACGTAAAGTTACTGATAGTTGGATTCACTGGTTGATTGACGCCATATTGGATGTCAAGCAAGATAAAAGATGGTTTTTAAACAAGCTCACTGAATGGCTCTCTGATCTAAAAGACAATACAAAAACGTTGAGAAAACAGTGGCGCTGGCTGGCCTTACTGACCAGGGACCTTCCCCAGAGTGAAAATATCAAAGTAAAACATCCTTCTTTTTGGGAGACCGTTCTTGCTGAAGGTGATTCCAGGGGAGATCTAACCGCCTCTCGGCGTAAGGGGTTGCGGGAAATGAAAGCCGGTCTATACCTTAAAACCGCCCTAGAAGTCTGGCAAAGGCAACTACGGCGTATCGTCCCTGATCCTGCCAATGCACATAAATCGAATTATGAGGAATATGCCCGGTGGGCTCAGGCGTTATTTGAACTCAACAGAGACGAATACAGCGTTTTGATAACTCACTGGCGTAAAAAACACGATCGCCGCCGAAACCTGTGGCGAGATATGAAAGCAAGGCATCTGCCGGTTGGTTGACAAAAGAGTAAAATCACCGTCCAAAAAAATCGGCCTTCAATAAAATAACTTAAAGGCCCAAGCCTGGATTGTAAAACATGAACGAAGCCGCTTTAATAGAAAAACTGATAAAGATTGAAGCCCTTTTTGCAGGTGCTGCCACTGAAGGGGAGCGGATTTCCGCGGATCTGGCGCGACAACGTATATTATTACGTCTTCAGGAACTGCTCCCCAAGGATCCTCCGATTGAATATAAATTCACATTTCGGGATATGTGGTCACGGAAAGTCTTTGTCTCCCTCCTGCGTCGTTATGATTTGATGCCCTATCGCTATCGTGGTCAGCGTTACACAACGGTAATGGTTCAGGCGCCAAAGAGCTTTGTTGATGAAACCCTCTGGCCCGAGTTTCAAAGGATCAGTTCAGAACTGGATACCTATTTACAGGAAGTCACCGACAGGGTTGTTAAAGAGGTCCTTCACGAGGATAGCTCAGATGCGGTTATTGTCGATCAGCCTTTACAAATGGGTTCGGAGCAAAGTTTGGCTTTAAAAAATCCGATAAATGCTAGAGATGAAAAACCGGGCATGCTTTCTGATATGAAGGATACAGGGCCTGCCAGAAAGAAAAGGAAGAAAAAGAGAAAAAAGAAAAGACGTAACCGTTAGTAAATGGGGTCATGATTAATTCATTATTGAGGTCTGCTCTAGCGCTTGGTATTCAAGAATCATAGACTGGGACTTAGGTCCCAAAGCAACTTATGAATTTGGGCAGCCCTCAACTCGAGAATTATAAAGCAAAATAGAGGAAACCTCAAATGCCAGTGACATACAAAAATAGAAGAGGCAAAACCTATTACCTCCACGAAGGAAGAACGAAGACAGGAAAACATAAATATCATTTTTCTCTGAAGAATAAGGGGGAGTTGGTTGATAAAATACCCGACGGTTATGAAATATACGAGCATCCCGCAACTGGGGGAGTTTTCTTGCGCAAGAAACTACCCCAACTCATCTCAGATACTGAAAAACATATCGTTGAGAAGGAGTTAAAGAAGATAGAAGGTTCAAGGCGTTATCTTTCTGATATAAAAGGAGAAGTCATAACTATATTTGAGTCAAATCAGGATATTGAAGCATTGAAGGACATATTTAGGGATGTTAAACTTGATTCCCTTAACAGTCATTCGCATGATGTTTCTGCAATAGAAGATATCATTAATATTGCTGTAGATTACGGTCCTATCATGAGATTTACCCTTGAGAATAAGACAAAGAGGACTTTCATTGCAGAGCGATACTGTTTTTTGGGCTCAGTTGATGACTGGATATACATAGGTGAGCCTGATTCTTTAAAGAACCTTGCAAAAAAATATATAAAGCATCTGGGTCAGGATTCTTTTTTTGACCTTTTTTAATGATTGCTGTCCTAAGAAAATATGAAGTGAAATCCGGGACGTTGTTGACTAAGTTGAATAACCTTAAATGGTAATAAAAGAATATTTTTGGGCAGGCAAGATGAAAAGGGGGCCATTGCCAATCGAAAGGAGGCTGGTTAAAAGGGATAGTAGGTTCTAAAGCAACTTAAAATGTGACGCTGCTCTGAATTTGAGGCCTAAATCTTTCCTCTTGCCACAATCACCTACAAAAATGAGAAGTAGGTTTTGATTATCATTTCTTCAGAGAGTTTCTTAACTTTTCTGTAGCGTCCCTATCCACCTTCATGGTTTGAGAATTGATCACGATACCATAGTCTTTTGTCGCACTCTCTAAGCTCACGATCCAGAGTGTTCCCATATCCACCACTGCCAAGCGCATCCATGACAATCACATCACAGGGCTTTAATTGGCTTAACCCATAGGGATTCCCTGACTCCCCATTTATTATGTATTGTGCCTTTGCTCCATGCTCACCACTAAATAGACCATAAGGAAGATAGCGATAGCTACCAGACTGCCTAGATTCACATGCCTCATAAGGAGCCTTAATATCTTTCATCTACTCGGGATCTTCGTGACTTTCCTTCCATTGGCTGATCCACCCGGGAAGGCGCCCAATGGCAAACATGACCGGAAACATGTTCAAAGGGATGCCAATGGCCCTCAGAACAACACCGCTGTAGAAATCTACATTCGGATAGAGATGATGATCTATAAAGTACTTGTCTTTCAAAGCGATCTCTTCCAACCGCTTAGCTATATCCAGAAGGGGATCTCTCAGTTTTAGCTTCTTTAAAACCTTATCGCACATCTTTTTCATGATACGCGCTCTCGGGTCATAGGTTTTATAAACCCTGTGGCCAAAGCCCATTATACGGAAAGGATTATTCTTATCTTTTGCCCTCGACAAAAAGGGCGCCAGGTCTCCTCCACAATCATATATTTCCTGGAGCATCTCCACTACCGCCTGGTTAGCTCCTCCATGCAAAGGGCCCCAGAGAGCAGCTATACCTGCAGAAATAGCTGCATACAGGTTGACGCGAGAACTACCCACCAATCGAACAGCTGCTGT
>JAFDHR010000560.1 GCA_019308645.1 Deltaproteobacteria bacterium | reverse complement strand
TGTCTCTTTGCAGCACGGTTAAAAATCGCAGGTAATGATGTTGCCATACTGGATTACAATGAAAAAAGGGCGCAGAAGATTAATGAACATGGGATAAGCGTGAATGGGGCATCAGGAGAATATACAGTTCATATCCCCACCATGGCAGGAAATGTTCCCTTTACTCCAGATTATATTTTGATCTGTGTAAAATCCAACAATACGAAGGAGGCTGGAGACAGTGTTGCCCCTTTTATTGGACCGGATTCAACGGTAGTTACCTTTCAAAACGGTCTTGGAAATACAGAAACACTCGCAGAAATCTTTGGACAGACAAAAGTTCTGGGTGGAGTAACGGCCCAGGGAGCTACCCTACTGGGAGAGGGAAAGATTAAGCATGCTGGAGAGGGAGAGACTGTAATTGGACCGAAGGGAAAAGAAGAAGGTCCTGCTCAAAAACTTCTCTCTACTATGAACAAGGCAGGTTTTGAGACACGCCTGGCAGATAATGTAGAAGAGCTTATCTGGGGAAAGCTTATCATTAATGTAGGGATAAATGCCCTGACAGCTATAACCAGGCTTAAAAATGGCAGGATTCCCATGATCAATGGAACAAGAAGGATTATGGAAGACGCAGTTAGGGAGGCGGTTACGGTAGCAGAGGCAAAAAGGATAATCCTTCCCTACGAAGATCCATTAAGCAGGGTAATTACAGTCTGTGAAGCGACTAGAGATAATGTGGCCTCAATGCTTCAGGACGTGCTTAAGAAGAGAATAACAGAGGTGGATATGATAAATGGGGCTATAGCAAGAGAGGGAGATGTATTAGGGATACCTACCCCAGTTAATAGTGTCCTTACAAATCTGATTCAGGCGATCCAGGAGACTTATCAAGAAAGAGTGTGCTAAAATAATTTATGCAATTCTCAAATAAAATGTAATGGAACTGAGCATATTTTTTAACAACGTAATAATTATCCTTGATTCAGCGCCTAATATTGAGGTGATAGTTCTGGATCCAGGTGAAGAATATATATTTTAGAATCACAATATTGGGTCTGTTTTGATTAGTGCCTCTTTCCATGCAGATCAGACCCCAAATTGACTCCCATGCATACATTATTGTCTCATACATAACTTGCCAAAATAAAAGAAAGTATCTTATCGGGTCTAAATGATCTTAACGACCTTTAAACCGCCTGTTTGATTTTGGTATCCAGGTTCTTAAACTTTTCTATATACTCTCTACGCTCGTTCTTTAAATCCTTCACCATCTGTTTGATCTCAAGGTCACTGTAGAACTTTTCGGGATCATACTTTCTTATGTCCATGCCTTGAACTTTTTTTGGCCTCATGGTCCCGAAACACTGGTCCTCTTCCCATTCAATGCTGTCGGTAACAATAGCTCTTATGATAGAGGCCATTTCAGGTATCTCCACTCTTTTAACTGGCCGTTTCAGGATCCTAGTCCCATCGGTCTCAGTTTCCCTGATCTCGCCTACCCCCCCGGTGTTGAGTAGATAACACTGGACCTTGTTTCCCAGACCCATGATCATATCAAAGAAGATGTTACCCTCCAGATCAAGATCTCCCACGATAAAAGGATTGGTCCAAACCTCCCGGACTGAATCGCCTGCCCTTCTTGGGTCACTTCCTGAGGTCTCTATGCTCTCGCCCAGCATGAATGCGGATGCGGCTTGGATAGGTGAAAGCTTGCTGGCTAGTGGCATGATTGTGTTACGCCTAGTGATAAAAGCCACAATCAGGCCGTCCAACTCAGACACACTCGGCATATTAACAGACTCGGCCATATACTCTCCCAGGTCGTTGCGCTGGATAATGCACCTACCGTTTCCTGTCAAGACCTCGTCCTGGAAATCAACCCCGCCCAGGTAGTCTACTAGAACGTTCTCGAAGATGGCATCAGGCAGGGTAGCTGCATGATAAAGGATTGGTTGGATCTCAGGGTCGAGGCTGTCAGTCTTGATATAGAAGCCATTCTCAGTTCCCAGAACTGAGCCATCCTTCTTGAGCATGACCACATCATCCTGTACGATTTGTATTCCTTGGCCGTCGCCAGTAAGCCCGTGGTTATGGCAGATATGGGTGGTTTTGCCAGTGGCAGTGAGTCCGAAAAGAAGCATGCCGAATTGTTTGAGCTTGCTGTCCTTTCCTCGAGCCCTAATGATCTTTGCCCCAGCGTGAAGCCCTATCATACCCTGCTGTTTAGCCTCCCACATGGCCATGCGCAGGAAACCCTTCTTGGCTTCACCATAATAATCGGTGCCGAGCACAAAAGTGGTGCCGATTTCAGGAAGCACAATGATCTGCCTGTCTTTCTCCTGCCATTCAGGAATGTAGACGAGCTGGAGATCAGGGCCGGGTTTAGATTCATCTCTGGGCATCAGTGTCTGGCTAACCATATAGGCAAGCCTCACCATCTCTTCTCGGTGCACGGATTGAAATATGGTGCAGCGCGGTG
>JAFDHR010000004.1 GCA_019308645.1 Deltaproteobacteria bacterium | reverse complement strand
TTGGCTCTATATTATCAACTTGAATTCCAGGCTCTGATAGAAACTTTAGCCATATAGTCAAATGAATTAGTCCCATAAAATCGCTGATTTATCGGGAAACCCGACAACCTGAGTACAAAAAAATAACATTCACATTAACGCTGATCCTTTATCATCTTGATCATGAGATCAGCAGCTGCATCTGCAAAGGCCCTCTCATTAATATGATAATCGACTTTAATAACCTCAATATCTGATTTGAGTAATTTCTGTAATGTCTTAGAAAACGCGCTGCTGGATTCCGCATCAAACAAAACATCCCCTTCCCTGTCAGCCTCAGACCATCCCTTTAAAGGGATCAAAACCTTTATCGGATTATGGCTTTGATTCAATTTATAGGCGACTGTCTTTGCCAATGATCTTGATTCATCTGCGGTAAGTCTGATGGCTGACCTAAAATCGTAGAAGAATATCTTTCGATCTTTATATTTTTCCGGAACATTTCTATGATCAAATTCAAGGACAGCAGAGTCAAGTCCACCAGGTATCACCAATCTTGGTATATTTATACCTTCAGGTGTTTGCAGTCTCTGAGGACCAATTCCCCCACAGTAACCACCAAACATTGCGTCAACCAGCTCATGGGTAGCCAGGTCCAAAACACCGTCAAAAAAGGACTCCCCCATCATCTCGTCCATGGCCATTCCACCTGTACCGTTTGCATGGAAAGGGATCACCTCAAAATGGTTTTCTTCCAGGATAGACTTGATGCTTTCAGCCGCCTGGGTAATAAAACCAAACAGGGATAATGCTATCCGTGGCAATTCTTTTCCCCTGTTATTGTTTGCTAACATCATTCCGCAAACAGCCCCTGCCGCTCTTGCTAAAATAATTCGTGATATGGAGTTCAACCCGAGCATATCTACAACACTATGCATTATAGTGACATCTTTGGTGCCTATTGTCTGAGACATGTCACGGGAAGCCACAGTAGAAACCATAAATTTAGGAACCCCCAAAGGGAGAATCTTCATAATAGAGGTCCCCATAAAAGTTCCTGTCCCACCACCCACCGAGATAATAGCCCCAATTTTCCCTTTATGATAAAGATCAAGCACGAGTTCTTTCGCCTTCTCAATAATGGCTTCAACCATATTTGATCGTTCCATACCCTTAATATTTATTGATTTGGATACAGAAAAATCCGGTGGGAATTTAGACAAACCAGTGGTTCCAACATCAATAGTAATAGTCAAATACCCTTTTGACTCAATAACCTCTTTTAAGAATAGATGCTCCTCGCCCTTTGAATCCAGGGTACCAACTATAGCAACTGATTTTTTCATCTTACCTTAAACCAATCGCAATACTATCTATTAGTTTCACTCTCAAATTAAATTGGTTATTATAGACCTAATTCCACGTAGCTTTCAGTCGGATAATTCCTTGATAACGTTCAAGTGTTGAAGCATTGATGGTTAATAGGGTAATGACTGTTTCTGAAAGGTGATATCTCAAAAAAAATTCCACCGTGCTCTGCATAGGTCAAATATTTGGGTTTTGCTCCACAAAGTCCCTTGGGATTTGCAAATGATCTGTTAAAGCCCAAATATTTGACCATCTCCATCTGAGCCCAATAGATATCGCCTTGAAGAAATTGTTATTACCCTAAATAGTATTGAAGGTTTATCATGTGGCATAAATAACAATCAGTTCTCAACTTTTGAACGGTACTAATTCCTTATAGTATATTCATTTGGATTTTATTTGAACGAATCAGTTTTCTCGGGCCGATTTTTTTTCCTGTCTCGAATGCTGGCCCTAAATCTCTCCCAAAACTCCTTATTGGTATCTTGCCATGCAGCGCCCCATCTCTTTTCAAAATAAGAGGAAGGTAACCTCGCCTGCCAAAGTTCCCAAGGATTCTTTCCTTTTTCCTGAGCTTCTAATATATCATTTAAAAAAACTGCAATATTCGTTATTTCTTCCTTGGGTAAATAAGAAACAGCTCCCTCTTTGATAGATTTTACAAGATTGTCAGGACTAAATGCATGGGCTGTCAACATGACCGCTGTTATTTTTCTCTGTTTAGCAATGTGTAACAGTCCATAGCCGTCAACGCCCATGATATCCAAAATTGCTATATCAAAATTTTGGGATTCCAAAAACCCTCTGGCCTCATCAAATGTGGAAGCTTTAACAACATCACACATTGATAGTAGCTCTTCCAATACATCTAATATATCAGGTTCATCATCCACAACGAGGATTTTTTTGCCTTCCAATAAATTGCTGTCTGACATAATAGCAACTCCTCTTTGAAATGAGCATCTCAGTCCTGTCCTCTTCTTTTCCCGTCACACAGGCGAATGATATTCGGCACAGGCGAGTGTAGAAAGAAGGGGAAAAATAAAAATTTCTAAATAATCAAGGTGTTTTCTTATCCTAAAGCCCAAATTCCTTCCATCGGCTAAGTACTTGTTGTGTCATCTTTTTATCCATGAATATCTCGACCGGCTTTTCGTCCCATTCATAAGGGGTGGTTGCATCCATGATAATTCTCGATACAATATCTCTTTCTTTGATGTGCTGAGAGGGATCAAGCGGTGTAGCACGACCTCGCTTAATTATCTCTGTATCACGGTAAGGACTATAACGTACCGAAAGGGCCCACATCACCCGATCCCAGTCATCGGCAGGAATATCAGCATCTACTACAATCACCCCTTTTAGGCCATAGTGACCGGTGGTAGTAGCAATGACCGCATTGCCCGCATGATTGGCATGACCAGGATACATGGTCTTAACCGAGACAATGGCCCAAAATCGACCTGCAGAATTGGCAGGTATATAAACCGACTGAATACCTGGAACCCGCATGGTTTCCAAATCTGTCCATAGGGTAGCAGTCCGGTTGAGGGATTGAACCATGTGTATATCATTTATTGGTTTGCCCACAGTGGTTGACCAGAATATGGGGTTATTCCGGTGAATGATCCTTTTTACTTCAAGACAGGGTTTAGGCCAGTCCTTCCCCTTGCTACCTGAGTAATAACCTGTATATTCTCCGAATGGGCCTTCTGGTCTCAAGTTTTCCGGGTCAATCTCTCCTTCAAGTATGATCTCTGCATGGGCAGGAAATTTCAGGCCTGTAAGATCACTTTCAAAAATCTCTACGGGTTCACCCCTTAATGCGCCGGCGATATTATATTCATCTGTCTGGGCCGAGACCAGAGTGCTTGATACCAAGAATAATATAGGATCACAACCGATTACTGCAGCAGCTGGCATCTTTTTCCCCATCGCCTGGTACTGTTTCATCATCATATCGGCATGCTTCCCTTTTATGATCTGGACCCCAACGTGATTATCATCTAAGATTTGCATCCGGTATGTGCCTAAGTTTGTCCACCCGGTTTCTGGGTCTTTGGTGACCAGAAAGGCAGAGGTTCCTATATAGCGACCTCCGTCCATAGGGTAAAACAAGGGCGCAGGGAATTTGTTGACATTGACATCCTTGCCCTCGATGACATTCTCCATTACTGGCGGGGCGTCAATCATTCTTGGCTTGATAAGCTCCTTGGTGGTCAATTTCATCCATTCCCTGGATAACTGGCACATGGAATAATTGGTCGGTTGACCCAAAATCACGGCCATTTTTTTGGGTGTCGTACAAGCGCTGATCAGGACCGGAACATCATATCCCTTGAGATTCTCAAATAGGAGCACCGGCCCGCCAGCTTGGCCGTATGAGAGAGTTCAAGATTAACATCAACCGGTGCTTTAATCCTGTGTAAAATTCCCTCTTCTTCGCATTTTGCAATAAAGTCTCTAATATCTTTCATAAATATTCTTTACCTCCTGTAGGGTTCAAGTGTCCGTTGTTGATCGGCCGTTGTCAGTTGCTGAAAAGAACAGTTTTCCCCTTTTGGCAACGGACTACTGACCACAGACAACTAACATTAACTAATCTTGATCCGTTTCATAGCCTGTTCCATCAATAGCTGGTATCCACTTTTTTTCCCGATAACAGACTCTTTCTTGCGCTGGCTCCAGACGGTCTCCGGACGAGCTTGTACGATAAACATATTGTCAGGAAAGAGTTGGTTTTTGTCGATGGCCCACTCTATATCCATAGGGCAGCCATAGTGTTTTTCAATCTCTTTGGCTATCTTTACAAGCTCTTTTATTTCATAATCCTCCATGCAGCATTCAGACTGCATATCTGACTCTACAGCGGCATTTACAACCTTTCCACTGTCAGGGTCATACACACATTGAATATGCTTGGTGGATATGGTCTTTTCGCTAATCTCCATAACTACCTTATCCACGACAAACTTGTCAGGATTGACGGAACCGGACACCACCGTCTCTCCCAATCCCCAGCTTCCTTCAATGACGGCCTTGGATGGGTCCCCATCAGTCGGGTTAATGGTAAACATAACCCCAGCCGTCCTTGAATTAACCATTTTCTGCACACCGACGCTAATCAACACCTTTTCATGGGGGAAGTTGTTCTTGATTCTATAACTGATGGCACGGGGCGTAAACAGGCTGGCCCAGCACCTCTGAACACTGTCGATAACCTTTTCTATTCCCTCAATCCAAAGGTATGTGTCCTGCTGCCCGGCAAAGCTTGCCGTGGGCAGATCCTCTGCCGTTGCGCTGGAACGTACCGCCACGGGAACTGTTTCAACAACACACTTCTTGCAAAGCTGGGCATACCCTTCTTCTATGGCTGCCCGAACATTATCAGACATGGGGGCATTGTTGATCAAATCTTGGACTTCGGCGCTCGTGTTATTGAGGGCCTCCACATCATCAACACTCAACCCAGAAAGGGTCTGAAAGATTTTATCCTTTATTCCTGTATCGGTTATGAAGCTAAGGTAGCTGTCAGTGGTTACGGCAAATCCTGGTGGGACGTGTATGCCAGCCCCGATCATTTCACCTAAGCTTGCATTTTTCCCCCCAACCATTTGAAGCGAATTCTTGTTTAACTCCTCAAAATCCAGGATGTAGTCCATCTCTCTCTCCATTTAACCACGGAGCTTCGCTCCGGTCGTGGTATTGGAGTGTTGGAGTATTGGAGTGATGATTTTAGTCTCGCGTCCAATACTCCGTTACCCCCAAATTCCATTCCCTATATATTAAGCTCTCTTAACAATGGTAACTACACCCGTATCCCCATCAACCTTGATAATATCCCCGGTCTTGATTATTGAGGTAGCAACGCCAGTACCGGTCACTGCCGGAAGACCATATTCCCTGCACACAATGGCCGCATGGCTGGTAAGCCCGCCGATGTCAGTAATTGCGGCCTTGATCTTGGTAAAAACCGGGGCCCAGGAGGGATTAGTAGATGGACTAACCAAAACCTCTCCCTCTTTGATGTCCACGATCTCCTTGAGGAATTTGAGCACCCTTGCCGGGCCTTCAATAACACCTGCAGAAGAAGCGAAGCCCTTGATTTCAGATACATCCTCAGGTCTAACCTCTCCCATACCTTTGAGCCATTCTTTTACCTTATCGGTGGTGACACCCCACAGCATAATGGTGAATGGTTCTGCCACTTCTTCGGGCGGAACGCCTAACGCCGGGCTCGGGTTCCACTCGCCTGCCGCCTTCAGGATCTTTCTTCGTTTGTCAACCTTGGCCTTGTAATAGTCGCCCCTTACAGGTATATCCACCCCTAAGGCCCAACCGGTTGCCACTTCAGTGAGAAGTTCAGGTATCTCATAGCGGTTGAACATAAATATGTCATCCACTTCATTTATCAGGCCGTTGTCCACCAGGAGACTGCCGAACTCCCTTATCTTTGCAAACCATATGGTGTGAAACCAGTGCTCCACCCAGAAGAGATGGTCCTCGGCATACCTGTAAATGGTCCTGACAGTATTATAGGCGTTATTAAAGGCATCTCTGTCTTCATCGCTCTGAATAAGTTCACGGTATTTGGCAACAGTCTCATCTCTTTCCTTATCGACCTCATCCAAAGACCGCTCAATTGTTTCTCCATTTTCCAGCCGTTCCACATAGCTCTTGATATAGCTGTAAGGAATATCTAAACTGTTGATCCAGCTCCCTTCATAATGGAACCAGCCGCTCCCACACGATACATAAAACCATGGATCTTTGGCCTTATCAAATGCCTCAAGCCACTTCTTCCCGTCCTCTGACTTTTCAAGCGCTACTATCTTCTGATCCGCCGTTCCCTCGCCCTTAAGGATGTTTGCCACCCCACTCAGGGAGATAGCTAATCTGGATAGCTGGCAAAGCTCCTCTTCAGGTCGGAACATAGACACATAGGCACCTGCCACCATCTTTCCAATGGCGCTCTCACTAAGCCCTGGGAAAAGCTTTCTGCAAACGTCACCGAACATGAGGTAGGCGAGGTATGTCAGGTTAAGCATCTCAAAGTGGTATTGCCAGCCCTTAAACATTTGATTTACAAGGTTGTTAAAGCTTTCGAGAATGTCATAGGATACATAATAGCCTGTGGGTGCGGGCAAGACCTGGTCTTCTGGAACGAATTTCGGCAGTTCTTTTGGCACCTCAACCGCCTCCATCTCTTTACCAAGGGCCTTGAATTTGGTCAGCCACTTGTCCCATAACTCATCATAATGCTCAAACACATAAAACACTCTCTTTTCAAATCGCTGGGCCTTTTCGCCTATTACCTCCTCTGGCGGGGGCGCAATCGCACAGATATACATGTATGGCCCGACCATCCGCTGAGCAATCCCTTGAGCCGGGGGTATACAAAATACCCTCGTAGTGTATTGCGAAAGTGAAATCTGCCATGCCTCCTGAAAAATCATGTCCAGTGGCGGCATGGGCTCTGGGGCGTGAATCTTGTCCAGATACCAGAATTGATTGCTCTCCCATTCTCCCCTTTCTTTGGAAAACAAATAGTGGGATGGATACATCTCTTCCCATCCTTCAAGTTCCGGAGGAACTTGATACTCATGAGGATCCGGAAACCTTCCTGCTTTTTCTTCTGCCATTTTACACCTCCCTTTAAAGTTAGTAAAAAATGATTGGAACAATCAGTAAAGCCTAATAGGAAAAGGCTGTTTAATAAATGGAAAACTAATAAAATAAAGAGAGTAAAATCAGAGTGAAACACCATTAAAGAGCAAAAGTATAACATCAGGTCAAATGAATAAAACAGTGTGAAACATCAGAACTTATAATTTAACGCTCTAATCATAGCATCGCCTTTTATAATTAAATCTGTCAATCTCTTTTTTTATAGTATTTATAATTTTTATTTATAGATAAATATTATCCATAAATTTATTTAAGAATTTGGACATTCATAGGAGTTGGACTCCCATGATAGACTTTAACCAGCAAAGGGACTTTTATCAGGTTGCTAAACATCTTAATTATACCACTGCAGCCAAAAAAATCTATATCACCCAGCCTCCTGTTACTGCACAGGTGAAATATTTTGAAGAACATTGTAACCTAAAATTCTTCAAGAAAAAGGGCCGAAAAATATATCTGACAGACGAAGGAAAGGCACTGTATGATTACGCCCACAGTATCTTCGAGTACGAAAAGAAGATAGAGAATGCCATAGAAGAGATGCGGCAACTAACTTAATTTCAGAAACGAGCTTGCAATCATTGCCAAAATTGAGGAAAACCTTGATATCTGCTTTATTCCCTTCAGCCAGGAAGAAATGCTTGTTATACTATCCCCCTAATCATAAACTTGTAGGTAAGAAGACAATATCAATCAGAGATCTAGCTAGAGAGCCGATAATCATGAAAGAAAAAGGATCAGGCACAAGAAAACTGGGAGCAAGCGCTAAGCCCCTTCATGGTATTGGTGCCTTTATTACGGACATGACTGCCCATCCTAAATGAAAAGATCCTACTCATTTTTTCAAAAAATACTTCGAGCAAGAAAAAATCAAAAAATTTAGTGGCTTTAGGTTACACGATTATTGAAAAATGCTGAGAGATAAAAAGGTGAAGGTTTTTGCTTCAGTTATATTTTTAGATATCCCAGATCAGAAGAAATTTCATCAGTTGTATTCTTTACCAAATCCACAATTCTTTTAATCCCTTCTTCTTCATTAAGTTGGCCAACCGGTAAAGCAACACCAAGAGCGGCCCCAACTTGACGAGAATAATCCCTGATGGGAGCGGCAATACCGACTATCCCTTCAACTGCTTCTTCCCGTTCTACTATATAACCATCTTTGCGAATTTTTTCCAAACGAAGTTTGAAGGCATATTCATCAGAAATACTATAAGGAGTGTGGGATTCTAAAGGACATTTCTTTAGTATGTCCCTCACCTTCTCCGTAGTAAGATAGGCCATCAAAACCATACCTAACATCCCGTAATGCAGGGGTCTTCGCCAACCTATATCCGACGATATTCGTATCATCCCTTTTCCCTCGCGCTTGTCCATATAAACTAATTGATTTTCCATTATTGTGCCTAAAAGGACGGTTGCCCCTGTCAAATTTTCGAGATGAGACATTGGATAAGCTGCTGCCTTACGCAGGGAAAATGAAGAGAAAACAATCCCTCCTAATTCAAACAGGCGCAAGCCAAGTTGATAGCGCTTTGATTTTGGATCTTGCTGTAAGTAACCTCGAGTCGTGAGATTTGCCATGAGTCGTTTGACAGTTGTTTTGTTGAGTCCAGTTTGATTGACTACATCGGATAGGCTCATCTCTTTATTTTGAAAACTGAAACGGTCAAGGATATCTAAAGCACGCTCTAATGATTGTACCTTGTATGAAGTTTTTTTATGTTTTAATAGATCCATGATATGATTTATGACAACATGTTCGTAAACTATACAGCCTTATTTTTGGGGATAAATCGGTGTGTTTTTTCTTGACATTAACAAAATTGTGATATAGATGTCAATAAAATTTTGAACCTTATTTTCACATTATGAAACTCTTTTGAAAGGAGATTTACCATGATTGACGATCTGAGAAGCTTCTTGGATGCTTTGAAAGAAAGAGAGAAATTGCAGGTGGTCAATAACGCTGATTGGGATCTGGAAATCGGAACCATCAATGAATTAATGGCCGAGAGACAAGGGTCTGCATTGCTCTTTGATGAAATCAAAGGGTATCCTCAAGGTTTCCGGGTGGCCACTAATTTGATGCACCACAAAGTGGGCCAGAAACTGGCGTTTGGTTTCACTGAGGAAATGACCGACTTGGAGTGTGTAGCTGATTGGAAGGATAAGTGGAACAAATTTCAACCAATCCCGCCAGTGGAAGTAAAAGACGGTCCAATCAAAGAAAATATCTTGAATGGAAATGACATTGATATTTATAAATTTCCTACCCCCAAATGGCATACCCATGATGGTGGACGTTATATTGGCACAGGAGTTATTACCATAACCAGGGATCCTGAGGAAAATTGGATCAATTTTGGTACTTACCGGGTCATGATACAGGATAAAGCTACGTTGGCTTTTTATGCATCACCTGGCAAACACGCTACCATCATGCGTGAGAAATACTGGGCAATGGGCAAACCGTGCCCGGTGGCCATGTGTTTTGGGCAAGACCCTCTTCTGTTTGCTATATCCACCATCGCACTACCCTGGGGCATATCCGAATACGATATGGCAGGTTATATCAAGGGCAAAGGGGTGGACGTTGTTATTGATGAGGAAACTGGGCTCCCTATACCCGCCACGGCTGAAATAGTAGCTTGTGGATTCTCTCCGCCGCCAGAAGAGGATAGCCGACAAGAAGGTCCCTTTGGAGAATGGCAGGGCTATTATGCCTCTGGCACCAGGAATGAGCCCGTAGTTCATATTAAAACTTTATATCACCGAAACAATCCGATTTTGTTTGGTCAACCCCCAGTCAAGCCGCCAGTCAATACATGGTTTCCCATCCCTATCCACACAGCAACCTTCCTCTGGAATAGGTTGGAAAAAGCCAACATGATGGATATAAAGGGTGTGTATGTCCATGGCCCAGGAAATCGAATTATTGCTATTATATCCCTTAAACAGAGATATCTGGGTCATGCCAAACAGGTGGCGACCCTGGCAGGGGCCTTTTTGCAGGGAGGTGCCTGCACCGGCAGATATATTATCACCGTGGATGAGGATATAAATCCCTCTAACCTTGAAGAGGTGCTGTGGGCCGTATGCACGAGGTGTGATCCCGAGAAATATATAGATATCATCCCGGGATTCCTCACAAGTCCCCTGGATCCCATGCTTGATCCCGAAAAGCGTGCAAGGAAAGATTTTACAACCGCAAAGGTGTTTATTAATGCCTGTAAGCCGTACCATTGGAAGGATAAGTTTCCGCCCGTTAACGTGGCCGGTCCGGAACTGCGGGAAAAAGTGCTCACTAAATGGGCAGAGCTGTTTAAAGATGTGTGAGGAAGCTGCGCTTCGGGAAACAGCATTCGGTTAGATAGGTACAGCAATGGTTAAGACAGTCGCCATAGTAGGGACTCTGGATACCAAGGGAGAGGAAATAGCTTTCCTAAAATCCTTGATCCTGACAAGGAGTCACAAGGTTATCATTGCAGATACTGGTATCCTGGGTGAACCCCATCTCCAAGCAGATATTTCTCGCCATGAGATTGCAAGTGCCGGCGGCGAAGACATTGATACCCTGAAAAAAAAGGGTGACGAAGCCTTCGCCCAGAGGGTAATGGCTTCTGGTTTGAAGAAAATTATCCTTTCCCTTGTTGAATCAAAAAAGATTCATGGGCTTCTCGCAATTGGGGGCGGTCAGGGCTCTATCATAGTGGCTCCCACCCTCAAATCTCTGCCATTTGGGTTTCCCAAACTGCTCGTCTCAACAAAAGTAACTCAGGCAGGGGCTCGTCCCTATGTTGGCTCAAAGGATGTCCTTATCTTGCCCCCTGTTGCAGATCTGGCAGGTATTAATTGTCTTACCAGAAGCATATTAACAAATGCTGCAGGTGCAATATCTGGCATGGTGGAGATTGAGCAACCGGGATTTGAGGATAAGCCTCTCGTGGTAATGAGCATGAATGGAACGATCACTGACTGTGGGCTTACGGTAAAGGCCATGTTGGAGAATAAAGGATACGAAGTTCTGGTTTTTCATACCATAGGCACGGGAGGAGAGGCGCTCGAGGAATATGTGAAATCCAATGAAGTGGTTGGAGTAATCGAACTTGGAGTGAACGAAATCACTAACGAACTCATGGGCGGGCTTGCCTCTTCCGGACCTGATCGGCTTACAGCGGCAGGAAGGCGTGAAATTCCCCAGATAGTTGTACCGGGAAGTGCTGACTTCATCAATTTCCTTGGCCCTGAAACGGTTCCGCCTAAGTACAGGCGTAGGAATATCCATAGCCATAACCCCCAGGCCACCTTGATCAGAACCAACATACAGGATAATAGGCTCCTTGGCAAAACAATAGCTGATAAATTAAATCAATCTCGTGGTCCTGTTATTGTCCTCTGGCCTAAAAAGGGACTTTCCACGCTGGACCATAGTGGAAAGCCATTCTGGGATCCGGAGGCTGATATGGCGCTCATTAAATCTCTTAAAAGGCATCTTGATCCCCTCATACCCGTGATAGAGTCAGATGCGTATATCAACGACCCCGAGTTTGCTCAAACGGTATTCATGGCTTTTGAAAAGATCGGGGAACAGATAAGGCAACAAACTACATTATCTTAACATCTTTAGTTTTGCGGTACTATCTTATGCTCCTTGCCACAGGTCATCCTTTTTAAAAAACATTAGACTACTTAGTCGACCCTGAAAAATAGTGTAATTTATTGATATAATTATAAAATAATACAATTATTCCTGGAATAATATGCCATAAAATGCTATAGTAAGCCTCAAAACCTTGCAATAAGAATCATCATTTTGAGGCGAAAAATATGAAAGGCAACTCTCCAGATCCATCTCAGTTAAATCTGTTAAAGCAACCATTAGAGAATCTGATAAACCCTAAACACCCTTTATGCAAACTTACCAAAAGGATTCCGTGAAAAGAAATCGAACATCATTTCTCTGGACTGTATGCCAATACCGGCACACCTGCAAAACCGATCCGACTAATGGTATCCTTGCTCATTTTGAAACAGCTCTACAACCTTTCTGATGAAACCATTGTAGAACGTTGGATTGAGAATCCTTACTTTCAGTTTTTAGTGGTGAGACAGTATTCCAATGGAGCCTTCCCTGTCACTCCACGGATCTGGTGTACTTTAGAAAGCGAATCGGTGGGGAAGGCGTAAAAAAGATCTTTCAGGTATCCATTGATCTTCACGGGAAAAAAGCCAAAGAGCAAGAAGTCTTGGTGGATACCACAGTACAAGAGAAGAACATCACCTTTCCAACCGATACTAAATTGTACACACGCATCATTGCACATTGTGTCGGTATTGCCAAGAAAGCCAGAATCATTCTTCGTCAGAGTTATCGAAGAACAACCAATAAGTTAATGCTTGCCCAAAGGTTTCGAAATCACCCAAAGAATCGAAAGAAAGCTAAAAACCATTGCTAAGCGATTAGTCAGAGAGCTTGAGCGAAAACTTCCGGCCTCCTCTCTGGGGAGATACTCCCAGGAAATTGCACTTTTCCAGAAGATTGTAGCGCAGAAGAGAAACAGCACCAACAAAATCTACAGTATCCACGAACCTCAGGTGTATTGCATCAGTAAAGGCAAAGATCATAAGAACTACGAGTTTGGTTCTAAAGCATCGATTGCAGTGACCAAGAACAGCGGTATCATTGTGGGAGCAGTTCATCTTTCAACAAACATCTATGATGGGCATACATTGCCTGAGACGCTCACACAAACCACGGAACTCGTGGGTCAGAGACCAAAGGTTGCCATTTGTGACCGAGGATATCGTGGCAAAAGCAATATCGATGGCACCACAATAGAAATTCCAAAAAATCCCGGAAAACGAGCCAGTGCGTATGAAAAGCGCAAAGCCAGGAAGAGTTTCCGAAGAAGAGCCGGCATTGAGCCCATCATCGGCCATCTAAAATCAGATTATAAATTGATGCGGAATTACCTGAAAGGGAGTCTGGGTGATAGCATCAATCTGATGCTGGCAGCAGCAGCATTCAACTTCAGGAAGCTGGTAAGGCAGCATCAGATATTTTTGCGCTTTTTATTACACTCTCTTTTCGAAGAACCTGTGAGTTTAATACCCCAACTATAAAGCAAGAGATCCAGAATGTTGGGTTTTTCAGGGTCGACTATTATAGAATTATTTTTTGACAACTGTAGAAGGTCAGTATAGGGAAAGACAATCAAGATTCCGCAGGATATCGAGTCCGATTTATTTGGGAGCAGGCACTATCTGATGCATGCCCTTTTAACGCACTCTTTCAATGGAAAAATGAGGTTTACCATTGTGACCTCTGTGGGGGCGAACCTCAGTGTGTAAAAGTATGCAGCACAGGAGCTATTGAGATCGAATATGATTAAAGCAGGGGTGTGGTGATAGTGCTGGCTAGTCCTAATAGGTGATGAAGCTGGGCAAAAAGGTAGCAATCTGCGGGAATACTACTAGTATAATCGTCACAATAATTAGTGCAACAAGGAATGGGAATATCCCCTTGAAGATAGCCTCAAGGGGTACGTCAGGGGCAATTCCTTTGATAACAAACACATTTACCCCTACCGGCGGTGTTATTACGCCCATCTCGGCTACCAGCACAATTATGACCCCAAACCAGACAGGGTCAAAGCCGAGCTCCATAACCACAGGGAAGAAGATGGGGATGGTAACCACAATCAGGGCCATAGAATCCATAAAGAAGCCACCTATGAAATAGATGAAGATAATGACCCCCATAACAGCGATCCGGTGTATGGGAAGCTCCGCCAGCCAGTCAGCCAACATGAAGGGTATGGTAGATACCGCCATGAAATGACCAAAGACTACGGCGCCGGTGATAATGAATATAACCATACAGGCTGTTCGCAGGCCTTCCTTACCGGCCTCAAAAAATATCCGCCAGCTGAGCTGTCGCCGGGCCAGGCCAATGAGCAAGGCACCGGCAGCTCCAATTGCTCCAGCCTGAGTGGGACTGAACCAGCCGAGAAATAATCCGCCGATGGTCAAAAGGAATAGAATTATGGTCTCAATGATCCCCGTAATCGCTCGCAGCTTCTCCTTCCAGCTGGTTGGGACTCCGGGCGGGCCGATGGCAGGATTGCGCTGGCAGAGAATAACCACTGTTGCGGCAAAAAATAGGCTTAGGAGTAGCCCGGGCAATACCCCGGCGATGAAAAGTTTGCCTATGGATCCCTCGGTCAATATCCCATAGACAATGAGGATGGTGCTCGGTGGGATAAGGATACCAAGGCTGCCGGCCGCAGCAACGGTACCGGTGGATAGTGTGTCATCGTAGTTATACTTCTTCATTTCCGGAAGCGCTATCTTGCCCATTGTAGCTGCCGTCGCCGTGCTCGACCCGCATATGGCACCGAAACCGGCACAGGCGAATACGGTAGCCATGGTCAGGCCGCCACGTAGCTGCCCTACCCAGGTATAGGTCGTCCTGTAAAGCCTTTGGCTAATTCCAGAAGCAAAGGCGAAGGTACCCATGAGGATAAACATGGGGATGACACTCAGGGGGTAAGAGGAGAATGTGTGGTAGATATCCTGGGCCAGAAGGCTCATGGCCGGTCCCGGGCCACTCAGATAGGCAAAGCCCACAAATCCGACAAAGGCCATAGCAAAAGAAACCGGCATCCTGAGGAGAAAAAGGATGAGGAGAAGGACAATACCGAGAATACCTGCAGCAATTGAGCTCATATTTTAAACGCCCTGACTATCGCATTAAGAAACTGCTGTAAAAACACCAAACAGACGGGAATACTGGCAAGGGCAATGCCATAAGCGAAAAAATACAGGGGTATGCGGGCAGTTGCGCTTACCTCCTTTCCGGTTTGAAGGGAATAACCATGTGCACACAGGCGCCAGACAATCAGAATGAAGAGGGCTAATCCAAGAAGAGAAATGATACTATCGATAACTGCCTGGGCTCGCCTTGGCAGCCTGGTGACAAAAAACTCTACTTGAACATGTCTGCCCAGAATCAGTGAAAAGGCGACAGCGAAAGAGATTGCCACTAACTGGGAAAGCACCACTATGTCAAGGGCACCAAAGACAGGTCGGAGAAAGATTTTGGCCCCTATTATGTCGATGCAAGTGATAGACATCACCACAAGTAGCCCGAAAAGCCCTACCCACTCAAACCAGCCACTTAATCGGCGATTAAACGTTTCAAATTTGTCCAGGAACATCATGGACTTCACGTTCCTCCAGTACTGCCTCACTCCAGGCAATATTTTAGGGCCTGCCTGGCAGCGGTCCAATCTCCTGCAGCCTCAATGACCTTACTGCCAGGCTTCAGCTCCTTAGGTTCAGACGGGCAACGGCATGGGTCATGGTCTCATATCAGGAGGCCCGGTTGGCGACTTGACGCGTAACCATATCTGCTTTTTAGTCCAGTAGTCAATTCGATCCCGCAGGTACTTGATCCAGCCTGTAACCTCTGTCTCGGAATAGCCTTTACCAACCATCTTTTTTACATAGTCATCTATTACAGGTGCGGTGGCATTCTTCCACCTGGCTATCTCTTGGGGGGATAGCTCAATGATCTCTACGCCCTTCTTTATGGCAAATTCCTTCCCATAGAAATCGATCACATTCCACATCAAGGCATATCTCTCCTTATATTCTCCACAGACCTTATCGAAGATCTCCTTAAGATCTGGTGGTAACTTCTTGTAGCTGTTTTTGTTCATGGCCACATAAAAGGTGTAGATGTTACCAACTTGCCAGCTTGCAGTAGTATAACCGACAACTTCGGCAAACCGGAATGTCTTGAGCGTCTCAAAGGGCGTATTTACTCCATCGATCACACCTTTTGCCATCGCATCATAGACTTCCATCATAGGTGTAGGAGCCGGAGTCGCACCCAGCGCTTTAATCGTATTACCTACCATTCCCGGTGCCCTTATTATCAGCCCTTTCATATCTTCCAGCTTGCGCACTGGCTTCTTGGAGATGATCAGGCTGGGATTGCTGGAATTCATCCAGAGCACTTTGACCTTATCCCACTCCTTCGGCTTAAATTTCTTGTGGAAGTCATTGACAACTTGAGCGCCCACCCAGGCACTGGGATAGCCCAGGGGCAAGTCACAAGCCTCGGTGACAGGCATGCGACCCGGAGTGTAATCAATATGACAGTAGCCTATGTCGGTAATTCCAGTTTCGATTCCGCTATACATGGCAGGAGCCTTGAGCAATGACTGGCCGGCAAAATATTGGATTTTTATTCTGCCATTGGTGCGCTTTTCCACGTCTGAACAGAATTCTGCACAGATTTTGGATTGACCGGAAGGGAGAGGGAAGAAATTGGCAAACTTCAGCTTTATTACCTTTGCAGAGATTGCCGGATTATTAAAGACAACGGCTAATATGACCATCAAAAAAATCATTAAAGCTTTGTTTTTCATAGCAGGTTACCTCCCTTTTTCTTTAGGGTTTAAAGATCGGAAATCCTTACGACTATATGTTAGTTTGTTATCACCCCCCCTCTCTTAATTTGGTTAACATCGTCACATCTCCCTAAAAACCATACTCTGTTAAATGCTTGCGTTACCTCTCATGTTTTCAAGGTTCATATTATGAAATATTATTTCATATCTTTGGTTCTCTATCACCCCCCCGCTGTGAGTGTCAAGATAGAATGGAAAAAGGTTTAAATGCCTTTTCAAGATTTAACAGCAGGTCGCATTAAAATATTTTTGGTTGATATCGTCCATCGTCATACCTAAGATTGCAAAAAGTAAACATGCATAATATGAAACTAAGTAGACACAAAGAACTTATGTAATGATGTCTTTATGCCGAATTGATCTTCTTTTTGATGTCTTCTCTCAAAGCTCTTTTATCGATCTTCTCCGCTTTGGTGAATGGCATTCCATCGATGAATTCGATGTGCTCGGGAAGCTGAAGTACAGAGGCCTTCTTCTCTTTTAGGAAGGATATGATTTTTTCAGAGTTTAGATCGGCCCTGGGCCTGGGCTGAATGTACGCACAAACCCTTTCTCCCATCTCAGGATCAGGCATGGGAATCACCGCGACAGTAACCACATCCGGATGATCGATGATCAGGTTTTCTATTTCGGTGGCACTGATGCTCTCCCCACCCCGGTTAATCATTTCCTTCACTCTGCCGGTAAGGGTGATAGACCCGGCATCATCGATCTTGACAACGTCTCCGGTTTTGAAGAAGCCATTTTTGTCAAATACCTTTTCGTTCTCTTCGGGGTTGTTATAGTAGCCGGTAAATACGCCGGGCCCTTTGATGAGAAGTTCTCCGGGTGTGTTTGAAGGCAAATCTTTTCCGTCCTTATCAACCACCTTGTAGGTATCGTAGGGGCAGGTAGGCCTTCCAACCGTCCGGAAGATCGTTTCAAGCTCATCGTTCGATCGCGTTATGGTGGTCTGACCTTCGGTACCACCATAGCCATTAAAATAGATACATCCGAGCTTCTCTCTGACATCTTTGATGAGGTCGGGCAGGCTTGCACCCCCGCCACAGTGCATTTTTTTCAGAGAACTCAGGTTATAGTCTCCTAAACCCTCATAATGAACCAAGCGACTGGCCAAAGTGGGCACCCAAACGATCGCGGTAATTTTCTCTTGCTCGATTGTCTTACATATATCTCCCATGTCCGTCGAATCCAAGAAAACGAACTTTGCAAAGGTGAAAATCCCGCTGATGAAGCCCTTGGTAAAGGTCAGGTCATGGCCTATGGGACCTGCGAGCAGACAGATATCGTCGGCTACAAATTCCCATGCCCTGGCCGCGTATTCGGAGCCACATATAAGACTGTTATGGGTGCGGGGCACCACCTTTGGCAATCCTGTTGTGCCGCCGGTAGGTCCCATGTGAGCCACCAGCATGGGATCGGGCCGTGTTTCGGCCAATCTGGCAAGGTTATCCTCCGATAATTCGCCACCCTCGACGAGCTTTTCCAGATTCAAAAATCCTGGATGATTTCCACCCCTGACCAGTATCACGTGTCGGAGTTGAGGATTCTCCTTTTGGACATCATTAATGATAGGGATGTAGTCTATCTTCTTGTATTTTCCCGGCACCACCCAGCCAGTGGCCCCTGTGAGCTGAGTAAGATGACTGATTTCGTACTGCCGGTAGCGATCGATCAGCAGAACGACAATGGCTCCTATTTTCTGGAGTGCAAAATATGCGTATACGAACTCGTTCCAGTTCGGGAGTTGAACCAACACACGGTCCAGGGGCCTGATCCCGAGGTTCATCAAGCCTATTGCCAGTCTGTTGGTCTTTGCCCTGGCTTGGGAAAAGGTCAAACGACTTTTCCCATCGACAAAGGCCTCCTTATCAGGATAGACATCTGCGGCCTTGTCGAGAAGATCACCGAACGTTAAACCCGGCCACCACCGATACTTGTCATATGTCTCGGCATCTTCTTCTCTATAGGGTGTAAAACCGCCCAGGACCATTATTGCACCCCCTCTGCAGCACTGTTATTCTCCCGACCAATCGGAGACCAAGCCTATCTTGTGCTCATCCTCATATATTGCACTTGTGGTTTTGCATTCTCCACTCTTTTCATCAATACTGACCTCTGCCATAAAGGTCGTTTCAAAATTGAGCTTTTCAATTAATTGATCTAAAATCATATTGGTAATTGGGCAAATGTAGGGTTTGACACCATCTTTTTTTAGCTTGACCTCCTTTGGTAGGTGAAGGCAATCCTTCATTGTCAGCTCAAGCTTAATGTCTCTTCCACCAATTGAGTAAGTCATCTCCTTCACAAGCCCTGCAGCTGTAATCTCCTGAATACAGTTCTGAACCACCTCGTCCGGGGTATTCCCCTTGATCTCTTTAGACTGAATGAAGTCAATACCTACCAACTCCACCTTCCAGGCAGCGCAACCTGACAACTCATGAAAAAGAAGCTCCTCTAACCTGACCATAATGTCATTACAATACTCCATCTTATTCATATTCAGGTCTCTCTTTCCTCCCAAATTCTTCCCAGTAAACCATCTCTTCAAGTGGCCTCTTTGGCCTTGGGTGTTTTCGTTCTTCCGCCGGCCAACCGATGGCAACATAGGCAATGACCTTATACTCTCCCATGCCAGTCGGGATCTTCAGGATCTCCTTAAATTTCTTTGCATCCCTTGTACTGGCAACCGGACCGTGTACCCAACAGGCACCCAAACCAAGGGAGTGAGCCTCCAGGAGCATGTTTTCTATGGCTGCTGATAGGTCATAGGGCACATCCACTGATCCCTCCATTAAGGTCCCAATCACGGCGATAACCAGCGGTGCATGCTTTGCAAACTCAGAAACCTCTCCGGAATACATAAACCTCAAAACCTCTGCCTTTTTTACAGGATCTTTGATCTTTTCAAATCTCTCCTGCATCTCACCCAGGCAGTACCAGGCAGTCATCCTTGATCCGCTTCCAAGTTTTGCCAATCGCCCTATTTTATTCTTCGTTTCAGGATCCTGGATGACGATAAATCTCCAGGGCTGATAATTTTCACCCGTAGGTGCCCACCTTGCGGCCTCAAGGATCTTATCGATCATCTCATCAGGGACAGCATCCGGCTTATACCTCCTGATGCTTTTCCGAGTGGTTATGACATCTATAATATCTCCCATAAGCTCTCCAGTGTGTTTCTGTTACTCCATTTCTTTACAGAAATGCACTATTTCTCAACATTGAAAACCACCTGGGCGGCCTTCCCCATGATAATCTCAATCTCCTCCTTCGTGAACGGGATATCCGTATCCGGATCCTTTATAGCCTTTACCCATTCATCCTGAGGGACCCAAAAGGTCGGCATGGGGGTGTCACTTGCAAACATGACCTTCCAGGGTGTCGCCCAGTCAACAAAGTCCCTCAACCAGCGGTAAAACCCCTCACGGTTCACACGGTAATCAAGCTGCCGTATCGAAATATCCACATACACATTCGCCAGGGCCGTCGCAGCCAACCGCGCCTGGTCCCATGACTCCAATCCTGCATGGGCCATGACCATCTTAACTTCAGGAAAATGCTCCGCGGCAGAGGCAATATGGATTGGCTGACCGTATTCCCAATTAAACTCAATCCCGCCGCTGTGAAAGACAATCGGTACACCCCAGTCAGCACATTTCTCATAAAGGGGATAACAGACAGGATCATTCGGGGAAAAACCGGCCGATGGGTGAAGCTTAAAACCCCTCATCCCAAATTCCTCGATAGCCTCCTTGGCCTGATCCATGGCATCAGGTCGCCTGGGATCGAGTGCCGATAGCGGGATAAGCCGACCCTCATATTTTTTTGCCATTTCTGCATGGATGCGATTCTGCTCTCTGTTGCTGACCCTTGGCTCGCCGGTGACGGCATAGGCCCAATCCACTCCAAATATGACGCTTTTGTCTATTCCTGATTTGTCCATAATTCCGACCAACTTGCTGCAATCGGGGTCAACCCTGGCCTTCAAAAGATTAATGTATTCACTCGGCGTTATTTTCGTACCGTGAACCCTGTTGTAGATATTCGAGGCCATTCGTGCATTCCCTAAGATAAACTTGCTTTTCACAAAGCCTGGTACGATCAGATGTACATGGGCATCGATGATCATTTTAAATATCCTTTCTTATTGTTGATCCTGTTAAATATTTAGCGCCACCACAAACCTCGCCCTCATCTTTTCAATAATATTAAATTTGTTAGGCCGAGCCATATTATTATTCAGGCGCATTCTTCTTGACATATTTAACAATTTCATTTGGAGGGGTTCCTGGTAGGAACACCTTTTGAACCCCCATTTTCATGAGTTCCGGTATATGTCGTTTCAAAATGATGCCCCCCACAAGCACTTTGACGTCTTGCCTCCCCTTTTCTTTGAGCCCCTGCATCACTTTGGGCACTAAAACCATGTGATCACCGGAGAGAAAACTGAGGCCCAACACATCTACATCTTCCTGAATGACTGCGTTAATGGCTTGATTAGCGGTCTGTCTTATGCCGGTATAAATGACCTCCATGCCCGCATTCCTCAAATTATGGGCCACAATTTTTGCGCCCCGATCATGGCCGTCCAGACCAACCTTAGCAATCAACACCCTTATTTTTCTTTTTCCCACGTTAGACATCCATTTTGAATCTCAATGAATTAGATATAAGCGGGCGCCCTGAATTCGCCCCACTTCTGCCTCATAACACCACAGATCTCACCAATAGTGGCATAACACTTGACCGCCTCAATGATATGGGGCATTAGATTCTCGTCCCGATCGATGGCAAGCTCAAGCCTGTTCAATGTTTGCTTAATATCGCTTTCCATCCTCTCAGCCTTGACTCTGGCCAGTTTCTCCTTCTGGAAGTCTTCCACTTCCTCATCGACTTCAAAGATATCCTGTTCCTCCACGTCCTTTTCCTCTGGCATGACAAATTTATTTAGCCCAACAATGACCCGCTCACCACTGTCGACTCGCTCTTGAAATTTGACACTCGATTTCTGGATTTCCCTAAATACAAATCCATTCTCAATAGCTCTGAGCATGCCACCCATATCATCTATCTTCTTCAGATAATCAGAGGCCCTTTTTTCAATTTCATTGGTGAGTGTCTCCACATAATAGGATCCGGCCAAAGGATCGATGGTATTACAGAGCCCGCATTCGTGGGCAAGAATCTGCTGTGTTCTTAAGGCGATTCTGGCGGAATCCTCAGACGGGAGAGCGTATCCTTCATCCCAGCAGGCCGTATGAATGGCCTGATCACCACCTAAGATGCCCATAAGTGCATGCATTGTCACTCTTACAATATTACTTATGGGTTGTTGACTCACCAACGTGGACCCGCAGGAGCCAGTAAAAATCCGGAATAAATAACTCCTTGGATCTTTGGCCTGGAAGCGATCCTTCATGATTCTTGCGAACAACCTTCGCGCAGCGCGATACTTAGCAACCTCCTCAAACAGGTCCATATAACATCCAAGGCTATAAGACAGGCGGGGAGCAAAATAGTCCACCTCGAGCCCTCTTTCCTGGGCCTTTTCGATGTAAGTGATGGCATCCGCAAGGGTGAATGCCAGTTCCTGGATGGCGTTGGCACCCGCTTCTCTAAAATGATATCCGGCGATGTTAAGGGTATTCCACCTTGGAATATGTTGGGCACAATGTTCAACAATATCTAAAACAAGTTTTATGCTCGGCTCAGGCGGGAAGATATAGGTTCCTCTGGCGATAAATTCTTTTAGGATATCGTTCTGGGTTGTACCCATCAGCTTTTCTTGAGGGATACCCTGCTTCTCTCCAGCAGCAATGTACATGGCCAATAAAACGGTTGCAGGGGCATTGATGGTCATAGAGGTCGAAACCTTGTCCAATGGAATGCCATCGAAAATTGTCTCCATGTCAGCAAGGGAATCTACAGCAACCCCTACCCGCCCCACAGCTCCCTCTGATAGAGGATCGTCAGAATCATAGCCAAGTTGGGTGGGAAGATCAAAGGCCATAGATAAACCCACCATACCCTGCTCTAAAAGATACCGATATCGTCTGTTTGTGTCCTCCGCCGTACCGAACCCGGCATAGTTCCTCATGGTCCAGAGACGCCCGCGATACATGGTTGGGTATACTCCCCTTGTGTAAGGATATTCACCGGGGAAACCCAGTTCACTCTCGTAATCAATATCCTCCAGGTCCAGTGGGGTATAGAGTCTTTTCACAGGAATACCACTTTCGGTCCTAAAGACATCCTCCCTTTCAGGGGACTTGTCCAATACTTTCTTAAGCGTTGTGTTTTGCCATTGTCCCAAACTGTCTATTATCTTGTTCATGATCCTACCTTTAAAATGAGGCTAATTTCACTTCGCCCGGCTCTTCCTCGGACAAACATCTGATGACGTGATCCCTCGCCTTTTGGATATGGTTTCGAATGAGTTCAATGCTCCCTATAACGTCCTTTTTTTTCATCCTCAGGATAAGTCTATGATGTTCCTGGGCGGAGGATGCCATTCTCCGAGGATCATAATTATCCAATCTGGCGCGCAGGAAAATATGTTCGAAGTTTCTCTTTAACAGCCATTTCAGAACACGGTTCTTTGCCATCACGGCTATCTGAAGATGGAATTCTGAATCCAATAAGAACTTTTTTTGGGTGTAATAATGAGGTATATATTGTTCATGTTGATGGAGTTTTTCTTCCAATATTGCCATATCACCGGCATCAGCCAATTTGATGGCCTGCTCCACCGTATACGCTTCAAGGGCTTCGCGTACTCCGAAGGCATCCCACACTTCCTGGTGATCTATAGGCCTTATGTAGAACCCACGAAAACTCTCAAAACCTACAAACCCATCCTGCACCAATCGATTCAGCGCATTAATAATTGGCGTTCGCGACATATTAAGCGTATCAACGAGATCTTTATTCACCAGCCTCTGGCCAGGGGCGAATTTTTGCTCAAAAATCATCTGTTTGATTTTTCGGTAGGCTTCCTCGATCAAGGTTTTGGATTGATTGTTATTGCTTGACTTGAGGAACATTTTGATCGCCATGATGTCTGCTTTATTATTTATTGGATGTGCTTCAATTCTTAAATTTAATTCAAAATTTAATTTAATAACTAACTGGTGTCAAGAAAAAATATACCTGCTATCCAACAATTTATTATATTATTTAACATATTGTATTTTATATACTTTTATGCGTTATCAACATATTGGCGCCTAATAATCCAACCTTCTAAATTTTCTCTTGACATGTTTTTCAATAAAATATAATCCATTATTTAATGCAATCTCAAAAGAAATGATAATAACCTATTTCCTAAAAGAACGTAGCTCAAAGTAAGGCTCCTCTAAAAAAGCAACTCTTTGATTTGGAAAAAAGCGACCTTGCTCATAAAAGAAGGAGGGATCTGAAGTGATAAAAAAAATCAGTCACATTGGTCTAGCTGTAGATAACCTGAAGGAGGCCAGCATTTTTTTTCGAGAAAACTTTGCTCTGCCCATTTTGGAGCAGGAAAATTTCGGCGAATTGGTTTTCTCATTTATCCCCTTTAATGAGGGTGCCGACCTGGAACTTCTTCAGTCTACCACCCCTGAGGGACAGGTTGCCAAATTTATCAAAAAGAAGGGACAGGGGATACATCATATTGCCCTTGAAGTTGATGACATTCAGGCCGAACTGGACCGTCTTAGGGACAAAGGAGTCAAACTTATTAATGAAAAACCCTATCTCAATGCCCACAAGGAGCTTGTGGCGTTCATCCACCCTAAAAGTACCTTTGGGGTTTTAATCGAGTTGATCCAGACCGGACAAGAGTAGAATGCACCCCGCCGTCGAACCGAAAGCATTCATGAAAGGTTTTCATCTCCGGGAAAAGGAGGAACAGGACCATGGCATATAAAAAAACCTGGGAAAAAGAGCTTGCCAAGCTTCAGGCCAAAGAGGCCGAAGCCGTGTTGGGCGGGGGGGGAAAACGCCTTCAAAAACAACGTGACATGGGAAAAATGACGGCACGGGAGCGGATCGACTACATCATGGATCCGGGAAGTTTCGTGGAACTGAACATGCTTGCAGAGCATCAGTGCCAGGATTTCGGCATGGACGAAAAAAAGTTTCTTGGCGATGGTGTTGTCACCGGACACGGAACGATCAATGGACGAACTGTTTTTGTCTATTCAGAAGATGCCACGGTTCTTGGTGGTTCCACTGGCAAAACCCATGGCGCCAAGATCCATTACATCCTGAAACTCGCCAGGGAATATAGTGTTCCGGTGATCTGTCTGAACGACTCTGCCGGGGCCCGCATTCATGAAGGCATGGACAACGTCTATGGTGTTACCGGCATGTTTTACCAGAATACTCTCAATTCAGGAATTGTCCCACAGATTGCTGCTATCATGGGTGATTGCACGGGAGGGGCTGTCTACTCTGCCGCTTTGTGTGATTTTATTATTCAGGTGGAAAAAACCGCCCATGCCTTTATTACAGGGCCCGCAGTTATAAAAGAAGTGACCAGAGAAGAGGTCTCTTTTGAGGAGTTGGGGGGCGCCAAGGTCCATAGCACGAAATCCGGGGTAACCCACTTGACCGCTAAAAATGACAAGGAGTGTTTGGATACCATAAAGCGTCTCCTCGATTTTTTGCCCCAAAACAACCGGGAAAAGCCGGCAACAAAAAAATGTACTGATCCTCTGGACAGGAAAACCCCTGAACTGATTGATATAGTGCCCATCCAAATTCATAAAACATACGATATGCGAGAGGTCATCAAAGCAGTGGTTGATGACGGAGAATTTTTTGGGATCCACCCTAATTTTGCGCAAAATCTGGTGGTTGGCTTTGCCCGCATGGGAGGTCAGGTCGTTGGTTTTGTGGGCAACAACCCTCGCTTCCTTGGCGGCTGTCTCGATATAGATTCCTCAGACAAGGGCTCGCGCTTCATCCGAACCTGCGACATCTTTAACATTCCATTAATCACCATGGTAGATGTGCCGGGTTTTCTGCCTGGTGTCCGCCAAGAGCATGGCGGTATTATCCGGCATGGAGCCAAGATGCTCTATGCCTGGACCGAAGCGACGGTTCCAAAGATCTCCATGATCCTGAGAAAGATGTATGGCGGGGCGATCCCGGCAATGGGGGTTCACCAGATCGGCTTTGATCAGGTTTTTGCATGGCCATCTGCAGAAATGCAAATGGTCGGGGCAGAACCCTCGGTGAAAATTCTCTATCGGAGGGAACTGGCTGCTGCCGAAAATCCTCAGGACTTCTTTGATAAGAAGGTGGAAGAGTACCAGGATATCTACCTGACACCCTACCACTCGGCATCTCGATCGGTCATTGACGGCGTCATCCATCCCAGGGATACACGGAAACGGCTTATTTCGGCGTTGGGTATATTGGAAAACAAGGGTGAACCTTCCAGACCCTCCAAGAAACATGGGAATATACCTCTTTAAATGGTCGTTGTCCGTTGTTCTTGGTCAGTCGCGTTATAAGGGAAAATATGAATTATGGCATCATGGCGGGGGCTATCTGCGGCGGACTGGCCCAGGCTGATGCTTGTATAGTAAAGAATCCAGGCCCAGCCTCCGGCCTATACTTCCGTGTTGTATTTCCAGGCATATCCAAAGAACTCTGAACTTGCTCAGAGAGCAAGGTTTTTTCTGTTAGAATAAAGGTATAGGACACTAACCACCACCTCACTACTCTCCCTTCAAGGGGGAGTTCTGTAGCGGTTTCTGGAGAAGAGGAGTTTATGAGAGGAAAAATAATCCATGAGCTGAAACCAGGTGCTCAGGCGGAATGCTCAAAAACGGTTTCCGAAAGTGACGTCTATCTGTTCGCAGGAATCACCGGGGATTTCAATCCTGCCCATGTGAATCAGACCTATGCGGAAGGAACCTTTTTCAAGTCACGCATTGCCCATGGTTTGTTAATAGCAGGCTTTATATCTACCGTCATTGGAACGATGCTCCCAGGTCCCGGTACTATTTATATCAGACAGGAACTGAACTTTCTCGCCCCTGTTTACATCAACGACACCGTAACAGCATCTGTGGAGGTCCTTGTGGTGGATATCGAAAAGAACCGCGTTTTGTTGAAGACCCTGTGCAAAAACCAGGAAGACAAGCTCCTGATTGAAGGGCGGGCTTTAGTGTCACCACCCAAAAAATAGAATGTATTTGGAATTTTGATAAATTCCAAGAGCGCACGCGGAGCCAGTGCTGAAAAAAAATCTCATTCAAGTACTTAGGCTCTGACTCATATGAGGAGAATGGAATAATGTCCGAAAAATTCGTTAGTGAAAGAAATTTGAAGTTCCTGCTTTATGAGGTTTTTGATGTAACCTCGCTCCTCCAGTATCCCTATTATGAGGAATACAACCAAAAAATGTTCGATATGGTTTTGGCAGCCGCCATGGAACTGGCAGAAGGACTTCTCTGGCCTAGCTTTCAGGAAATGGACAGGAATGCTCCGGAGCTGGTAGATGATCAGGTGGAAGTTCATCCTTCTATTGGAGCGATTATGAAGGAATTCGGAAAAGGCGGTTGGATTGCTGCTGCTGTCCCTGAGGATCTGGGAGGACAGCAGCTTCCTCACCTCATTGCAGATACTTGCCAATTCATTTTTGCCGCAGCCAACTATTCTGCAAGCGTTTATGGGGTACTCACTAGAGACGCAGCCCATCTGATAGAGGCATTCGGGAGCAAGGGACTATTCGATACCTATGTCCCCAAGATGTATGCGGGTGAATGGCAGGGGACCATGACCCTCACTGAATCCGAAGCAGGGAGTTCGTTATCAGACATTGCCACCCTGGCTGAGCCCACCGATGAAGGTTACTATAAGATACAAGGGCAAAAGATACTTATTTCTGCCGGGGACCACGACGCGGTAGACAATGTCGTACACCTGATGCTGGCAAAGATAAAGGGCGCACCTCCAGGGGTGAAAGGGATTTCTCTTTTTGTGGTGCCTAAAAAGAGGGTCCATAAGGATGGTAAACTGGTTTCCAATGATGTGATCACCTCGGGAATTTTCCACAAATTGGGCTACAGAGGTTGTCCCATCGTCCAGCTCAGCATCGGGGACAAAAATGATTGCCGCGGCTATCTGCTGGGCGAGCCCAACAATGGGCTTAGATACATGTTTCAGATGATGAATGAAGAGCGAATAGGGGTCGGAATGGGGGCTACTGCCATGGCCACAGCGGCCTATTACGCTTCCCTTGAATATGCCAAGAAGCGCAGACAGGGAAGAAAAGTCTCGGGCAAGGACCCCACCCAGAGTCCTATCCCCATTATTGAGCACGCCGATGTCAAAAGGATGTTGCTTTTCCAGCGCGCTGTCATTGAAGGTTCCCTTTCTCTCCTGATGCAGTGCAGCAAGTATGTGGACATGCAAAAGGTCTGTGGCGACGAGGGCAAAGAGAAATATGATCTTCTGCTGGATATTCTGATACCTGTAGCCAAGACCTACCCGTCGGAAATGGGAATTCTCTCCATAAGCCAGGGCTTACAGTGTTTTGGCGGATCAGGCTACTGCGATGACTACCCTTTGGAACAGTATTACCGAGATGCTCGAATTCATCCGATCCACGAAGGCACCACAGGAATACAAGGGATTGATCTTTTGGGGCGCAAGGTCATAATGAAAAATGGGAAGGCCTTGAAACTCTATGTGGAAGAGGTTCAAAAAACTATCGGCTCAGCCAATGATATTCCCGAACTCAAGCCATATGCCGAGGCCCTAAAAAAAGCCCTTGAAAGACTTCAAAACATAACAAAGCGTTTATTGGAGGTGAAGACCAGGGAAAGTGCTGAAATATTTTTGGCAGACGCCACCCTCTATTTGGAGTTTTTCGCAATCACAAGTATTGCATGGCAATGGTTGCTTCAAGGCATATATATACAAAAGGGGCTGAAAAACAATCCTACTGATTCGGAAGCGGATTTTTTCCATGGGAAATTTTATACTTTGCGCTTTTTCTTTGCATATGAACTGCCCAAGATAAAAGGGTTGGAAGACCGACTGAGAAACAGTGACGGTTTAACAGTGGAGATAAAAACAGACCATTTTTCAGATTAGTGCCAACTTATAGGCCGTCCTGACAGCAAAAAATATCGGGGTGGACCATTAGCTTTAGTAATCCAAGAGATTAGTCTCACGCGATTTTTTCTAATCAAAAGGCTTTTTCTATGTGCGCTTTTGCTACGAATTCATTTTTATGACGAGAAGGCTTGTTTGTCAGGCTTAGAATGGAGGGAATGAATTATGCTTTTGCCGAAGTTTGATTTTTATGAGCCCACTAAACTTCCTGAGGCTTGCGAGATCATGGATGACCTTAAAGATAAGGCGCATCCCCTGGCCGGGGGAACTGATCTCTTAGTCAACATGAAAAAGAAGCTCGTTGCTCCGGGACATCTCGTTTCCCTTGCAAGGATCGAAGAATTAAAGGGGATAGATGCCTCCAATGGCATCTTGAAAATCGGTGCCTGTGTCACGGCAGCTGAGCTAGCCGAATCTGAAGTTATCAGGGGCTTGTTTGGCGCTTTAGAGGGAGGCGCAGCGAGCCTGGGATCTCCTTTAATCCAAAATTTGGCCACTATTGGAGGAAATCTCGTAGCAGCAAGACCGGCAGCCGATCTTCCCCCTGCTCTCATGGCCTATGGAGCGGAGGTCATCTTGAAAAGGAGTTCCAGCGACAGATCGGTTCCTGTGGAGGATTTTTTCAAGGGGCCCGGTGAGTCCATTTTAGAGACGGATGAAATTCTCACCCAAGTCCTCCTAAAAAAGCCACAACCTGCTTCTGGAGCTGCATATATCAAGCTGGGCGTGAGAAAAACCCTTGAAATCTCTCTGGTTAGTGTTGCTGTCTATATTGGGTTGGATAGCCAAGATGGCTCCATTCAGATAGCCCGAATCGTCCTGGGGGCAGTAGCACCTACACCCATAAGAGCACCCTCTGCGGAGAAGATACTTCTTGGAGAAAAACCTTCTGGTGCGTTGTTCGAGAGTGCTGGAAATGAAGCTGCAAATAACAGTAGGCCTATTGATAATTTCAGGGGGTCGGCAGAATACAGAAGGGATATGGTCAAGGTCTTGACTCGTAGGGCCTTGAGCAAGGCATATCATGACGCACAGGAAAATTGAATAGAAGGCATTAAAAGAGATTTTCGTTTTTGTAATTATCCTCAGGATTGAATTTATTAACCCCGGTTTCGGAGGATAAAAAGAAAAGGAGACTGTAATGAAGAAACTCATCAACTTGAACATAAATGGCAAGGATCATGAGTTGGCAGTAAGCCCCAATCAAACTCTCGCTGACGTCATCCGGGATGAGATCGGGCTCACCGGGACGAAAAAGGGTTGTGAGCTTGGGGAGTGCGGAGCATGTACAGTGATTATGGATGGAAAGCCGGTCACTTCTTGCCTTGTGCTAGCTGTGCAGGCCAACGGCAGGACCATTTTGACCATTGAAGGCATGGAAACCGATAAAGGGCTTCACCCGCTGCAACAGGCCTTTGTGGACAAAGGAGCCATACAGTGTGGGTACTGCACTTCGGGCATGATCCTGTCTGCGAAGGCCCTGCTTGACCGAAATGCCCACCCGGATGAATCCGAGATTCGGATGGCCATATCTGGCAATCTCTGTCGGTGCACGGGATACCAGAAGATCGTTGAGGCCATTAAATCTGTTAGTGAGTATAAGAATGAAAGGAGCTTGAATAAACCATGAGTAAGTACGCTGTCCTAAATAAGAGAGTGCCCAAACTGGATGCTCCTGAAAAGGCCACAGGCCGGGCCAAGTATGTAGGTGACCTGACCGCGCCTGGGATGCTTCACGGAGCAATCCTCCAGAGCCCGCTGGCACATGCCAAAATACTCAATATCGACACCTCCCAGGCCAAACGGCTTCCCGGCGTGACAGCTGTTATTACAGCCGAGGATGCGGGCTTGGTGAAGTATGGGGTGAGCCCTGCGCGATACGATGAGACCCTCTTTTGCCATGAAAAGGTGCGGTATGTGGGAGATGAAATTGCTGCTGTCGCGGCTGTGGATCTCGAAACGGCCATGGAGGCAGTATCTCTTATTAAGGTGGATTATGAGGAACTACCTGCTGTATTCACCGTTGAAGACGCCATGGCCGAAGGGGCCCCTGTTCTTCATAAGGACTACCCCCGAAATATCTGTGCAGAGGTCCATCAGGAATTTGGAGACGTGGAAGGTGCATTCAAGGAATGTGATCTTGTCAGAACAGATAAATTCTTCAGCAAGCGCCAAGACGCGGTCTTCCTGGAACCTCACGGCTGTTTAGCGAATTACGATCTTTCACGTCATTTGACCCTCTATACCTCCACACAGGTACCCCATTATATCATGAGGACCGTTGCCATGGTACTCGGGCTCCCCATAGGTAAGGTCCGGGTTATCAAGCCGTTCGTTGGAGGAGGTTTTGGTCCCAAGTGTGAAGCCACACCGGTTGACCTCTGCGCCTCTCTCCTTTCAATGAAGACAGGAAAACCGGTGAAAGTGGTCTACACCAGAGAGCAGGTCTTTCTCCATTCCCGAGCCAGGCATCAGTATGTCCATGAGCTGACCATGGGGGTCAAAAAGGACGGAACACTGGTCGCTTTGCATAACAAGGCCTATCTGGATGGTGGGGCCTATACCAGCTTTGGCATTGTTACGGTCTATTATGCAGGTTCTCTCCTTGGTGGCCCCTATATACTCCCCAACATGAAATATGACGGTTTCCGGGTGTACACCAACAAGCCAGTATGCGGCTCCCAACGGGGCCATGGCGGTGTGATCGCCAGGGCTGCCTTCGAGCAGCAACTGGATGTCGTTGCCAGGGAACTGGGCATAGATCCTATTGAAATTAGACTCAAGAACGCCATGGAGACGGGAGATACGAGTTGTAATGAATTGTATATGAGTAGCCTGGGCCTAAAGGAATGCCTGGAAGCGGTGAAAAAGGGCTCCGGCTGGGAAGAAAAGAAAGGCAAACTCCCGAAAGGAAAGGGGATCGGCATGGCCTCTGGATTCTTCATCTCCGGAGCAGGCTACCCCATTTATCGATCAGAGACCTTCCACTCCGTCGTGGTAATCAAGGTTTCCGATGATGGTGGGGCCGTGAAGCTACAAACAGGTTCAGCCGAAATCGGCCAGGGGTCTGATACGACCATGGCCATGATTGCTGCAGAGGCCCTTGGTGTGAAGCTTTCCGACATCGAGGTGGTATCCGGTGATACCGATCTCGCCATAGACCTGGGAGCCTATTCGAGCAGACAGACCCTGATGACCGGCCATGCCACCAAAGAAGCGGCAGAGAGTGTCAAGAAGCAGGTGCTGGAGGTCCTTTCCGAAGAACTGGATGTTTCCACTGAAGTGATGAATATCCGAGAGGGCTTTATTATTTGTAAGGAAAGAGACCTGGACTTCAGCGATATCAGGACACGCTACATGAAGGAGCATAGGGGTTGGACCGATCATCCCGCCAGCGGTTCTCTTACGTTTAGAGAGGCGGCCCGCTTGGCATATCTCAAAAAGGGGCCCATTGTTGGCATAGGAAAATATAAACCACCAAGATTGGGGGGCAGTTACAAAGGAGCTGCTGTTGGAACGTCTCCAGCCTATAGCACTGCAGCACATGTGGTCGAGGTCAGCGCCGATTTGGAGACAGGAAAGATAACGGTAGATAAAGCGACCGCCGCCCATGATTGTGGCTTTGCCATTAACATCACATCAGTTGAGGGCCAGATGGAAGGATCTCTCTCCATGGGTCTGGGAGAGGCATTGTTTGAAGAGGTCAAGTTTGATGAAAAAGGGAAGATTCTCAATCCCAACCTGGCCGAATATAAGATTCCGACTGCCCTTGACATGCCAAATGTGAAGAGTATTATCGTGGAAAGTAATGAACCCAATGGCCCATTTGGTGCCAAGGAAGTGGGGGAAGGTGCAATCTTGCCGACAATTCCCGCCATATTAAATGCAGTATATGATGCAACCGGCCTTTTAATCAAGGAGCTTCCCTTGACACCTGAAAGGGTCTATTTAGCCATAAAGGCAAGGAGAGGAAAAAACCATACAGTAGGAACTTAAGGTCAAGATGTAATCTGAAATTCAACTCGTTTCAACCCCGCTTTCACACCTTTTCGACAAGAATAATTTCCACTGAATTTATATTTTCTTGACACAGATGTAAAAATGTTTTACCTAGAAAACAATTGTTCTCTATATAGAATTAGAGCTTTATATAACTCATATTTTCTTAACGAGGATAGGCTTTTCTTCAGTTCCAAGGCTCTCGGGCTGGTCTTTTCAACAACGTATCTACGGGGGAGTTTTGCCCCCTCCGCATTGCCTCAAAACATATCGGGGCCTGCGGTTTCCCCCATAGATACATTGCGAAAAGACAGCGCCCTTCCACCAGTCACTTCAGAAAAGCCCACCCTCGTTACCAGGATGGCAAAGATTGTTAGGTTTTGCAAAGGTCTCAGAATATTATTATCTATTCTCGGATAAAAATAATGAAAGCAGAATTCAAAAGAGTTCCCGCAATCGAAAAATGTTTCAGCATACTGGGGCTTTTGGCCGATGCAAAGGATCCTTTGGGGATCAGCGACATAGCCAAAGCCCTTAACTATAACAGAAGTACCATTTTTAATATTGCCTACACCCTCACAGATCTGGGAATCCTTGAAAAAAGGGGACAAAATAAATTTCATTTTGGGACCCAACTGTATGTATTGAGCAGATCTGCCATTAGACGCTCCGAATTGATCAATACAATCCATCCTTATCTGGAAAAGATTAACCACAAAACCAGAATGATGGTCTTTTTGGGAATCCGATCAGGCCTAAGAGCTATAATTTTGGACAAGATTGATTCAACATTTGACATACGGGTAATGTCCGAGGTGGGAATGCGAATCCCCCTTCTTGCAGGAGCTGGGGGAAAAGCTCTTTTATCGCTGCTGCCCGATGCTGAAATTGATAAGATTTTGTCACAGAACAAACTAAAAAAATTCACTCCCAATTCCTGTACCAATAAAAAGAAATACAAGGAAATGATAAAGAGGGTCCGTCAAGAGGACATAGCTATTGATAATGAAGAGTATATTGAGGGCATCCGTGCCCTTGCCGTTCCTTTAAACATCAACAGAGGGAATTCCCCCGCTGCTATCTGGGCAGTAGGCTTGAGAATACAAGTCAAGGATGAGGTTATTCCTCAATATTCTGAGTACTTAAAAAAGATCGCCACAGAAATTGAGATCCGGTTCTCGACAGAATAAGGAAATACCTCGCTGAAGCTTTTTTTGGCCTGAAAATAGGTGGAATATAAAGGAATGAGGGGGAAAAGCAGATTCTTATCGCTATCACTTTATCAGTATCTGCTCAATAATTTAAGGAAGGGCATGGGTGTGTCTTTTTTTGTTATGCCCTTCTTACAGGGCGCCTTACTATGTCATTTCAAAATTGGGTAATAGCAACTTGGCCTTAGAATCATATGATCCGTCTATATTACCCAATTTTGATGGACTCGTAAAAAGTAAAACTCAGCGAATCTGTCATTTCGACCACAGGGAGAAATCTTGTATTTACAAGATGTTACAGCGGACAGATTTCTCGTTTCACTCGAAATGACAAGTTGTTTAGACTTTTTACGAACTTGTCAAAGTTTGAAGAGGAAATTCTTAACTCAATGAACCCAATGAACTCAATGAACCCAATGAACCCAATGAACTCAACAAACTCAACAAACATAACAAGTATCTCTTACCTGAATTTATAATTTATTATTTTCTGCTCATTATTTCTCATTATCTGCAATGCTACCTGAGATCCTAATCTAAATTTTTTGTAC
>JAFDHR010000559.1 GCA_019308645.1 Deltaproteobacteria bacterium | reverse complement strand
CCAGGACCGTTTGGCTCTATATTATCAACTTGAATTCCAGGCTCTGATAGAAACTTTAGCCATATAGTCAAATGAATTAGTCCCATAAAATCGCTGATTTATCGGGAAACCCGAGAACCTGAGTTACAAATTATTTCCCTTTTAAGGAACGTTTATTTACATTAGCCGTGCCGAAGGCTTTTTCCGGTAACAATCTTTTTTAGACCGGGGTAAGGCATTTAATGCTGCACGCTCGTGGAATTATCTTTGAACCCTCCGTAAAGGCACAAATCGAACTGGCAAAATATTTTTTATCCGTATCTCGCCTTTCTCTGATTTCTCTATTAGCATAAGCTTCTGTACCTGGAAAGGCATGCCTACGGGGATAGCCATTTTCCCTCCATTTTTCAGCTGTTTTATGAGGGGAGGAGGAATATGATCAGAGGCTGCTGTTACTATAATACAGTCAAAGGGAGCATATTGTTCCCACCCAAAGTAGCCATCGCCAACTTTCACTGTAATATTTTCATATCCCATTTCATTAAGTCGTTTTTCAGCAGCTTTACCCAGAGGAGTAATAATCTCGACAGTATAGACCTTTTTAACTATCTGGCTTAATACTGCCGCCTGATACCCAGAGCCAGTTCCTACTTCCAGCGCAATATCATCTTTTTCTGGCTTAAGCAGCTCGGTCATTAAAGCTACAATATACGGTTGAGAAATGGTCTGCCCATATCCAATAGGCAAAGGGAAGTCTCCATAGGCAGATCTTTGTCTTCTTTCTGGTACAAACAAGTGCCGGGGAACATCTCTCATCGCTTGTAACACTTTCTGATTATAAATATCCCTGGCAGCAATCTGTTGGTTTACCATTTTGTATCTGAGCTTCTTATAATGTTGACTATCTTCATGAAGGGGAAAGCAATAGGATAGATGGCAAAAAATAAGGAATACAGAAGAGAAAAGAAAGAAAACAAAAAGGAGCTTATGATTGGCTCTTATCAATTTCAAAGCGAGGTATCTTGAATTCAGCATATCTTTTCTATTATAAATTATAGAATAGATGTATAAAATTTCCCTTGATGAGATTTTTCAGGGCCTCATAATTTTGTTATTAGAAGCACTCTTGCTCATATAAGAGAGTTAAATAATGATAGCGGTGTAATGTCATTTGGGAGCAGCTTGAATTGTATGTTATTAGAGTATATGATAATGAATCTTAATGGTCAAGTTCGAGTGGTGGGTTTTAATATGTGCAAACAAAAAAATAGCTCGGATTTACAGGGCGCCTTACTATGTCATTTCAAAATTGGGTAATAGCAACTTGGCCTTAGAATCATATGATCCGTCTATATTACCCAATTTTGAAACGACAACTAATCTTAAGTTATAGTTAAGGGCATAAGGAAAAAAGATACCCATGCCCTAAAAAAGCAGTAAATTTCCACAGGATTTTGAGCAATTACAAAGGAATTAATAAATGATTGATCTTGTAAAAGTGTTTTTTAGCAAAAGAAGCCATGATGATTCTTTTAATCAGAGGAGACAAAGGCCTCACGATATTCGTATAGCGACCTGCGCCCTTTTGCTTGAGATGTCTAATATAGACGGTGAGTTCAGTGCGTTGGAAAGAGAAAGTATTATCTCTATCCTGAAAAGAAATTTTGATTTATCTGATGAACATGCAATTCCACTCCTTGAAGCATCGAACAAGGAACTGAAAGGGAGTATAGACATATGGCAATTTACAAATCTTATTAATCAAAATTATTCTATAGAGGAAAAGATTCGGGTCGTTGAAATGGTGTGGGACGTTGTGTATGCGGACGGAAAGCTTGACAAACATGAAGATTATCTGGTTCACAAACTGTCTAACTTACTCCGCCTTACCCATAAACAACTCATTGAGGCCAAGCTGAAGGTGAAAAAATTGGGGTCAGATAATTAATCAATATCACATACATCCCGTAGCAATAATGGATTATAAAACTCAACTATTGTGATCAGCCTGAGATTATGACTACCAAACGAAACCTTGAATGAAATCTAATTTGGCTGTACGATCGACTATGGCACGTAAGCTCCAAATAATGAGCCAATGCCATTTTTAGTTGAGATTTTATATTGATTC
>JAFDHR010000102.1 GCA_019308645.1 Deltaproteobacteria bacterium | reverse complement strand
AAAGCTGTACGCCGAAGGCTAATCTCGCTTGAAATCAACGGAATAAAACAAATCATTGAGATATTACCAAAAAAACTAAATGCCTATATAGCTTCTATCAAAAAGGCGCACGACGTAGATTAAGCAAGAATACACCAATACCAAATAACGAATACCAAATACCAGTGAGCGGAGCGAACAGTATGGTTACTTACTCCATATATATTGTTGATGATGAACAAACCATAAGGGAAGGGATAACTATGACTCTTGAGACCGAATACCAGGTGAAAGCCTTTCCTACTGCCGAGACTGCCATTGATCTTATAAAAAGCTTTCCCCCGGACTTGGTTCTTCTCGATATTGGATTACCAGGTATGAATGGAATCGAAGCACTTCGCAAAATCAAAAGCCTTTATCCTAATATTTTGGTTATCATGATTACCGCTTACGAAGATATCAATACCGTAATCTCTGCTATGAAACTTGGGGCCTACGATTATGTAGTGAAACCTATTCATATGGATGGCTTGGAGATAACCATTCGTAACGCCCTTGAAACCATCAGTTTAAGGAAAGAGGTCCAGATACTCCAAGAAAAATATCTTAAAGAAAACCTCCCCTGCTTTATAGCAGAAAGCAATGCCATCCAGGATGTGATGGATTTTATTGGCAAGGTGGCCAAGAGCCCTGACACCCCGATTCTTATTTTTGGGGAGACAGGGACAGGCAAAGAATTGATTGCCAGTGCCATCCATTGCAGAAGCCCTAATTTCAAGGGCCTTTTAATCACTGTGAATTGTGCCGCCATCCCAAAGGATCTTATCGAAAGTGAGCTCTTTGGGTATGAAGGGGGGGCCTTTAGCGGAGCAAGTGCGTCCGGCAAAAAAGGCTTAATAGAGGGTGCCGCGAACGGAACTCTGTTTCTTGATGAGGTGGGCGATTTGAGCCTGGAGGCCCAGGCAAAGCTTCTCCGGTTCCTTGAAGACGGTGAATTTTACAGGGTAGGCGGGACAAAGAAGTTGCAAATTCAGACCAGAGTAGTCTCAGCAACAAACAAGGATGTAGAAAGTCTGATAGAAAAAGGCCTATTCAGAAAAGATCTTTATTTTCGGTTGGGAGTTATTACCGTACAGATTCCGTCATTAAATGAACGCTGTGATGATATTATCCCACTTGCAAAGCATTTCCTGTATGAATTTTCCAAGAAATTTTCCAAGAAATTTACCGGCATTTCTTCACAGGCTGAGAGTTCCTTGATGGCCCGCCGGTGGACCGGTAATGTTCGTGAGTTAAAAAACCTCATTGAAAGAGGGGTACTCACCGGCACAGGACCGGAGTTAACGATCCATGATCTGGGGATAGCAGTGGTAAATAAGAATGAGGTACCCGAACACGCCAAAAGTGAAACTGGCTTTCCGCCAATTCCTCCAGCAGGTATTAACCTTTCCTCAGCTCAAGAGTCCTTGGAAAAATATTACATTGAAGAGGCCCTAAAGATGGCTGGAGGCAATGAGAGTAAGGCCGCCAGGCTCCTTAACATAAACCACCACACCTTCCGCTACCGCAGAAAAAAACTGCAAATAGAATAAACTCCACACAGCATAAACAATCCGATCCTCTAATCTCGGATTTCGCCTAAATTCCCCCTAAACTTTCTACTCCCCCTATCTGTACCTAATATTCATGTTGATCAATTTAATTTCGAAATTTTACGAAAAGAGGTTTCGAAATTCCTCTATAATTCTTCGATAATTTTCTACTCCCGGTAACTATCTGTATCTATTGATATTATTTGTGTTGATCATTTTGATTTCGCAATATTTCTAAAAAAGGTTTCGCAATATTTCTAAATTTGGATACCTGGAAGAATCATTTATGAATAGTAATAAGACTAAGTAACTGAAATTATAGCGTTTATCAAGATCATAATATGATGGCATACTTCATGCTAAGTTAAACTATTGAAGAAGTAATATATAATTATCTTCGATTTTTGACTTTTGAAGAAAGGTTGATAGATTGAGTACAATAATTTTCTATATGCAGCCATAATATTGGCAATTTCGATTTATTTCCCCCAAAAAAGATAAGTTAGCCAGATCTTCATCCGGTGTGAGGACTTAAGAAAACTTTTCCAAGGATTTTTTGCTGATTTTTTTTGGGGAAGCAGATTTTAGGTTAAAAAGGATGTAATTTTAAGGAGGATATACTAACTCGATGATATTAACAAGGAATTTTATAGGAGAAAATCTATCATTTTACCTTCATGCAACCCATTGCTATTATTATGCTTTTGAGTTTCATGAAGAGTGCTTTCATTAACCTTAAGGAGGAGGGAGAGATGAAAAAGAAAAGTGTTTTGCTAACTGTCCTACTTTTAGTTGGCGCCATAATCGTAGTCTACGCTATTCCAGGCCTTGCAGCCCCAGCAAAATTTCCCACAAAACCTATTGCCATAGTTGTTCCTTACTCCGCTGGAGGTGGGACGGACCTTCAGGCGAGAGCGCTTTCGTCCGTAGCCAATAACTACTTCGGCCAGCCAGTTGTGGTAGTCACTAAGTCCGGCGGTGGGGGTGCAGTAGGAGCCGCATATGTTGCTCAGTCCAAAAAGAACGGCTATACGTTGTTATATGCCGTTCCAGCAGTCATTGTTATCAAACCCTACATGGTAAAAACCCCATACAAATTCGAGGACCTCGTACCGGTGATCAGGGTTAATGATGCCCCACGAATTCTTTCCGTGGGTTCTAAGCAGCCCTGGAAAACCCTTGAAGAACTCCTCGACTACGCGAAAAAGAATCCGGGAGCTGTGAAGTACGGTAGTGCGGGCCCTGGAACCACAACCCACATCGCTATGGAGGGATTCGCATACGCGGCTGGAATCAAGTTGACCCATGTTCCCTTCAGGGGATGCGCCAAGGCCCAAGCCGCTCTGCTCGGTGGTCATGTGGCCATGTTCGGCGGTATACCGTCAGAATTATATCAGTATATAGACGCTGGCACGACGAGAGCGCTGGCGGTGTTCTCCAAAGAAAGGCTCCCTCACCTTCCGGATGTCCCCACCCTTATTGAGAAGGGCATAAACTTTTCCGACAGCTCTACGCGGGCTATTTTCGCCCCCAAGGGGACACCCCCAGAGATCAAACAGGCCCTTCATGATGGCTTCAAGAAAGCCATGGAAGACAAAAGCTTCATCGCCCTGTTCAAGAAACTCGCGGAACCGGTCGCGTACATGAGTGGAGATGAGTTGAAAAAGCTGCTAGAAGAGCAGAAAGTCTTTTACGGCGAGGTGCTGGAGAAGGTCGGATTGCGGGCCAGGTAAAAAATAAGGGGAGGGGAAATTATCCCCTTCCCTATTCATTTTCGCGGGGCCTGTTGTTTAATAGGCTGCACGAACTAGGGAAGGTTGATAGGGCGTGGATCTTGGGGCCAGTTTGGGAGTGTTACGGGGACCGAAGGCGGATTCTTTGCAGTTTGTTCGCACTCTATTCATAAATTAAAGGTCATAAAGGCTGATGGATATAATGAGGAAAAAAATTACCTATGATCAATTGATCGGCGTTATACTTTTAGTCTTTAGCGCTGCACTCTATTTTCTCATTATCCCGCACGGCATTGAACATGGGAGAACGGGCACAGGGCTTGACCCGGCATTCATGCCTGATTTGATCGCCGTCATACTCGCAATTCTCAGCCTGCTCCTCATCCTCAGCAGATACGTCACCCGGGGTAGCAAGGCCTCCCTGGGAAACGTCAGATTCTTCCCCTTGCGGACTATGATAACAATCGCACTATTCATCACATACATTACTATAACACCCATGGTAGGATACCTCCCTGCCACGGGAATCATCCTGCTTACGTACCTATTGTTTTTCGGGGCCCGAAAGTGGGTAACCATCGTCATGGTGACGGTCACGCTGCCTCTTATACTTTATTGGTTTTTTGCAAAAGTCATGCTCGTCATGCTGCCAACGGGGATATTGTTCGGCTGATTCAGCCTAAGGAGACGGAGACGTGGAGCAATTTCTTATCGGATTACAACTGATGCTTACACCGCACAATATTATGTTCGCGCTGTTGGGAGTGGCTGTCGGTATTCTTGTCGGTTCCATACCGGGCCTCACCGTCACGATGGCAACCGCCCTCATGGTACCCATCACCTTTACCATGCAACCTATTCCCGCAATCGCCATGCTGTTGGGTGTATACAAAGGAGGGATGTTTGGTGGTTCGCTCTCAGCAATACTCATAAATACACCCGGGACTCCTGCAGCCTCGGCCACGCTGCTTGACGGCTACCCCATGACCCAGAAAGGGCAAGGAATTAAGGCTCTCAAGATGGCGCTATACGCCTCGGTTATGGCAGATACCATGAGCGACATCGTACTCATAATAGTGGCTCCACCCCTAGCGGCGCTTGCCCTGAGGTTTGGTCCTCCTGAAATATTCTCACTGATCCTCTTCTCCCTTACGATCATTGCGGCGGTGTCAGGCAAATCACTACTCAAGGGTGTTGTGGCAGGTGCTCTCGGTTTACTCTTCGCCACGGTAGGAATGGATCCCGTCTCTGGGCTCTCCCGGTTCAGTTTTGGCTATGTAGAGATGTTAAAAGGGGTTGGTCTTCTTCCGATGTTAATCGGGCTCTTTGCTATCTCTGAGATACTTGTAAGGGTAGAGGGCAAGGCAAAGGACAAACTGCAGCAGATGGCCATACAACAATCTGATCGCATCGAGGACAACAAGCTTTCTTGGTCGGAGATGCGCGGCTCGCTGCGCACCATATTTCGCGGAACGGCCTTGGGAACATTCCTGGGGGCAATTCCGGGGCTTGGATCGACTATCACCGCTTTTTTGAACTACGGAATGGCCCAGAAGGCATCAAAGCATCCTGAACAATTTGGTATGGGGGAAGTGGAAGGTGTCGCAGCTGCTGAGTCCGGAAACAGTGCGGTCTGTGGCGCCACGCTTATTCCCCTCTTGAGCCTAGGGATACCGGGCGATATTGTTACAGCCGTCCTTTTGGGGGCCTTCATGATCCAAGGTATCGCGCCCGGGCCCATGATGTTCCAGGAACATACAAATATCATATATGCTTTGTTTGTCGGCTTAATGGTCTGCAACCTAGGCAACCTGCTAATCGGAAGCGCCGGCATACGGGCAGCAAAAAACATATTTAAAGTGCCAGAGGTCATCCTCTACCCCATCATCCTCATGCTTTGTTTTGTGGGTACCTATGCCGTCGATAACAGCCTCTTCGACGTTCAGGCCATGTTTTTCTTCGGAATCCTGGGTTACGTTATGCTAAAATTCGACTACCCTCTTGCCCCGCTACTTATCGCATTTGTCTTGGGACCAATGCTCGAAAACGGCCTGCGGCAGGCCCTGATCATGTCCGATGGGAGCATAACTATCTTTTTTACCCATCCTATCTCGCTCGGATTTCTGATCGTTACTGCTATAACAGTGACTATCATAGTGATAAAGCAGTTCAGGAAATCAACGCATGTCACTTAATAACGCGCTGAACAGACCCCCTATCGAGTTTGGCCAGCAAACCAACCGTACATTGATGAATGTTATGAATTACCGCTACAAAATTTAGATAGTAGGTGGATGATCAAGAATATGAGTTTCTCAGGAGCCTTTCTATGAGGTACAGAAATCTACAGAGCGTAATTCCCTCTGGACATTACTACTTTTCTGGCAATGAAGCACTGACTGAAGGCGCCATCGCTGCGGGCTGTAGGTACTACGGCGGTTATCCCATCACTCCTTCCAGTGAAATTATGGAGCGAATTTCCGTCCGATTTAAAGAAGTAAATGGTGTATTCATGCAGATGGAGGATGAACTCGCCTCTATCTGTTCAGTCATTGGGACAGTTTGGGCTGGTGCAAAGGCCATGACAGCCACCTCTGGACCAGGTTTTTCTCTTATGCAAGAAGCAATTGGTTATGCTGCCCTAACAGAAACCCCTTTAGTAATCGCTGATATCCAGAGGGCTGGGCCAGGCACTGGCCAGGCAACAAGGGTAGCCAGCGGCGATCTTATGCAGGCAAAATGGGGCTCTCACGGAGACTATTATACTATTGCCCTCTCTCCATGGTCGGTGCAGGAGATGTATGACCAGGCAATAGATGCCTTTAATTTAGCCGAGCAGTATCGAGTCCCTGTTTTTATCATGGGAGAGGAGGCCATTGGCCATTTAAGGGAAAGGATTGAGGTTAAAGCTAAGGTCAGGGTCTTTGATAGGATAAAAAAGAAAGGGGCGCCTCCTTTTGGAACGAACCAGGACGATGGTATTCCACCCATGCCTTCATTTGGTGAGGGAGAAAAACTTTTGGTTACCGGATCCACACATAATGAGATAGGGATTAGAAAAACCGATGACCCCGAGGTCCACTCACGGCTCGTGACCAGGATTAACAAAAAGATCTTAAATAATAGAGAAAGCATCATTCAGACATACTCATATCACCTGGAAGATGCCGAAGTCATTGTGGTTTCCTATGGATTTACTGCGCGAAGCGCACTTTTTGCTATAGAGCAACTCCGAAAAGAAGGAAAAAGAGTCGGGCTACTCAGGCTAAAGACCATTTGGCCTTTTGCTGATACAATTATTAAAGATATAGGCCAAAAGGCCAAGAAAATTTTTGTCCCCGAGATGAACAGGGGGCAGATTGCGGGTGAAATAATGAAATATGCCACCTGTGAGGTGATCCCTTACAACCAGACCAATGGTGAAATCATCCATCCTCATCAGATAATAAAAAAGGTAAGGAGCATTTTATAATGGCTAGAGATCTGGAAGAATATCTACGTCCAGGAATTGATTCAACACCATTTTGCCCTGGATGTGGACATGGAATATTAATGAATCTCATAGTTCGGGCTATTGATGGACTTAAAATAAGCATGGATGAGATGCTTTTTGTCTCTGGCATCGGCTGTGCAGCATGGATTCCAAGTCCTAATTTCAATGCCGATACCCTTCATACCTTACACGGACGGGCTATTGCGTTTGCAACAGGGGCGAAGATGTTTAATCCACAACTCAATGTCATGGTTATAAGCGGTGATGGAGACCTTACCTCCATTGGGGGCAATCACCTTATTCATGCCGCGCGCAGGAATATAGATCTAACAGTGATCTGTGCCAATAATATGATCTATGGCATGACCGGTGGACAAGTGGCCTCCACATCTCCTTTGGGCGCCCTAACTTCCACAACCATGGATGGCAATAGCTATCGCCCATTTGATCTCTGTAAATTAGTTCTTGGCGCTGGCGCTCCGTATGTGTCCCGCTATTCAGTAACCCAGCCTTTGGCCTTGGTGGGTGCCATAAAAAAATCTCTTACGATGCATGGATTTAGCTTTATTGAAGTACTTTCCCCCTGTCCCACCCAATTTGGAAGGAGAAACAGATATGATTCTCCTGCCGATATGCTGAAAAATCTAATGGAGAGATGTATTTCCAGGGAAGAGGCGGATAATTTTTCAGATGATGAATTAAAGGATAAGATTGTCACTGGAGAGTTCACGAATGAATAACCTCACACAGATACGTCTTTGCGGCTATGGTGGACAGGGGGTGATTTTGGCTGGAACGATCCTTGGACATGCTGCTATTAATGACGACAAATGGGTTTCCGGGTCAAATTCCTATGGCGCTCAAGCCAGAGGTGGTTCTGCCAGGTCCGAGGTGGTCATATCAGAAAATCCCATTACATACCCTCATGTAATAAAAGCAGACATCCTTATTGCCATGTCCCAGACTGCATATGACGAGTATATACAAGATGTGGCCGAGAAGAATGCCCTTGTGCTCTATGACGATATGATCGTACACCCGAGAGATATC
>JAFDHR010000101.1 GCA_019308645.1 Deltaproteobacteria bacterium | reverse complement strand
TTAGAGGTCTTCAGCAAAATGCTTTCGAATCTGTTTGTTGCCGATATGCCTGGACAGCAATTTATAGTTATTCTGCTCATACCGGATTCTTCCTGCAATGATTGCGGGATGAATTATTAATTCTGCCGCTAAGGAATATACCTCTGCGGTCGTTGCCTTGTCCGCGAACGGCTTTTTATCCCAAACCTTTTTAGGAATAAGTCCATCACGAGTCATTTCATCCGCTTCTTTCTCGATTTTATCTTCCGCCTCGACCTCTATTCCTCGGAGGTCCAAATCATCGACAATAAGCCGGTCGGATGCCGATAGATGCTTTGAAACATGGGCGAGTTCATGCAGCAGGCAAAACCAAAAATTATCAATTCTATCATAGCGAAGCGTTAGGCCTATGACTGGCGTCCCATCTGGCAACAGGATGGCAGCTCCGTCGAGGTAAGTTTTTGGGAGATGGGGAACCATAATCAGATGAATCCCATGTTTCTCAAGGTATTCTCTGGCAAGCAAGGGGCCGTTGTCAAAATAGCTCAACCGTGCAACTTCCTGCAAGGTGCGCAATTTGATCGCGCCCTTAAAATATTTAGTTTTCAAAGGGTTTTTTTGGGCAAGGATCTGCACGCGAATACACCACGCGGTGAGGGAATATAGGTCCATCTTTGGATTATATCTGCCCCTTATCCCCTGGCGAAAAAATACCTGTGGGATAGTTTCCAATCCGCCGGCCTGTGCAATAAAAGCGCGTATCAACTCTTCGGCCTTTTCACTTATGTCATCCACCTCCGGAATCCAGCAGCGTTTAGCCATTTCAACCACTGGAAATCTGGACCATTCAATGTCCTGCATCTCGTCCGGGAAATTCGCACCCGGCTCTTTCAGCAGCACCTCGGCAGATATACCCAAACCTTTATTCAGCGATCTCATCATGGCCAGGGTAAGTGTGCGTTTACCATTCAGTACCTCAGACACCTTACTTTTAGTGCCGATAAAAGGAACCACGTCTTTCTGGCCTAATCCTAGCTGTTCCATGCGAAATTTTATCGCATCAATGGGATCAGGTGGGCCAATAGGGAAGTGGCGTTCTTCATACATTTCTACAAGCGCGGTCAGCAATTCCAATTCATCCATTTCAGCGGTGCCGGGTTTAGCATCCATAAGCTGTTCAATGCGGGATAGCGCCATGCCATAATCTTCTTCATTTTTTATCAGGCGATTAATCATTTAGATCACCTCCGCATCAATTTTATCATACTCTCGGTGGGTTCCAATAAAGCGCACAAACACAGTTTTCGAATCATAGTTGATTTTGACTACCAATCGATACTTATTACCTGCGATATTGAAAACGACCCGATTGCCCTTTAGAATGCTGGCAGATCCATACTGAACTTTTACTTCTGCCGGGGATGCCCACTGCGCATACTTAGCTTCGTAGTACCATGCCTCCAAGGGGCCCTTAGCATCCTGATATCCTGGCTGTTGAAAAAATTCGACCAGGGTTTTTCGTTTGATTATATGCATAATTTAATCGGTTCCCAGAAAAATGTCAAGAAAAAAGTTCCCTAATTGGGAACTATTATATTTTTTCAATAGCATTTAATAGGTTGCCTTTTCCTTACGCCCTTTCTCTCTTATTTAGGATGCTTCTAAATTTTCGATTTTATTGTAAAGGCCAACATCTACATATAAGGCAATTTTACTTGCTTTCAATAATAAAATACCCCACCGCAGAGCAGTGGGGTATCAATCGGAATATCCATAATCGCCCAAAGGGGCGGGGAATTTATACGCCTATGGAGTATTTACGCGACTAGGGCGCATCGAACAACCCGTCCGCTCTCTGGTGGATTTAAGCCACAAATTCTTTTAAAAAGTACGAGTCAAAAGCACACCTGGAGCCCTGTTAAAAAATCAAAAGAGTCAAACGGAGACTTGGCCCTTCACTTCACCATCTGCTCTACTCTCCTTTGCCTTTTCCCCCAGGCATTAGCAGACCCATCGGTTGTTTCATATATCCTCCGACGAGTCTGACCACGGCATTGGGCTCCAGCCGGTCGTACATCTTTAGGAGCTTCTCTACGATGCCAATCTTCTTCTCGACGTTCTCCAGCACCTTCCGCTCCCGGTCGAGCGCGGCATTCGCCAGTTCGGACTGACGGCGCTCATACATGTCGCGTGCCTGTTCCAGGATCAGTAAGGTCTCGGCCTCGATCTTCTCGTTTGCGACGTGTCGGCTGCGTAGCCATTCCTTGACATGACTCACCGCCCCTTTCGCCACTTCGCCTAGTTCGTCCTGCACCGTCGTATTCTGCTCTGAATCGACCACCGTGTTGAGCAAGTCATTCACCGATTTGGCGATCTTCCTCCGCAACTTACGTATCTGTTCGACATCTTCCGCATCGGGCGCGAGTCGCGACGGGTTTGAAATTTCGATCGCATTCTGTCCGCGATAGAGCTGGACAAGCACTTCGTCGAAGACATCAACGAACACATCGGCCGCTTCCACCGCTTTTGGCACGTCCATGATCGTCGCTAGCCGGATAGCGCCTTTCCGAGTGACGACCCAAGGCAGGGCCCGGCTGCCGCCACGTTCCGGTTTTGGGATCACTCCCAGTGATTTCAAATGCTCTTGCTCTTGCTTTGTGATCTCGAATGCATAGCGCTCGGGAAAGAGAGGAGGGTCTTTCTTGTTGTTCTTCTTGATGTTCTGGACAATCTGACGTGTTTCTACCTCAAAAACCTCGGCAACCTTTGCGGCGAGCATCACATGGTAACCTCGCAACTCGAAAACACTTGGAGGCTCCGAGTCGTTCAGAAATTGAAGATCCGTGCTGTCGTGGTCCACCATGTTATTCCTCCTGCGCGTTTGAGATCATTCTGGATGATCTCAAAGAGAGCTGCTTCCGTCAAGCGACCCTCCGATGCCGAACAATGAGTAATCGGAATTAATTCCATTATATTGACCAATTATGGAAAAAATTTAAAAATATAAAAAGAAGCATGATGTCATATTTCAATCCGCCGGAGGCGGACAAGCCCGCCATAAACACGGCGGATAGGGATTTGATTCCTTTCTCGAGAAACTGATCTCCTGGACTTTCCAGAGCGATTCACTTGCATACAATTGTCAATAAAACTTGACCCTTTATTCCTTGGTTAGGTCAAAATGCGAACCTATTCTCTTGGCCACATTATGAAGGCATAGGGGCATTAGCCATTGCATAATCGGATAACTGAAGCAATTGGGTTCCAAAGTTACCACCAATGATCTCAAGCAGGGGATAATTTGGAGCATCAAGTGCCTTTCCTATCCATTTCCCGAATCGCTCAAGTTCGCTCCCACGTGCTTTCACGAATGCAGCTCGATATTCTTGCAAACGATTCAGTGGATCAAGATGATCGCCAAGCTCAAATGTTGGCTTCGGATCAATTGACAAAAGCTTTATTTCATGTAGCTCACTCATACCAGTATTATTGCAAAGTTCAATAAGTGCTACTGTTATTGCATTGTCAAATAGTTCAATAAGCCGCTGGTTTGGTCGCTTAACAAAGTACCTTTTTTCTTTAAGGTAGTTTGATGACTGCAAACCTGTAGAGAATATAGAAAAGCACAGGCACTCGAAGCGTAACCTGAGCCGTGTTTCGTCGGTAACGGGAATTTCCGATATATCGAGTCTTTGAGCCTCATCGCTACGACAAAATTTAATGTACGTTTTTACGATGGATTCAACAATATTTTGATCAAACAGTAAATGGTCAATGCCTAGAAGAACATCGACAGCAAAACGATCCAATTTCTCTACTGCAGACATTTTTATATATATCTACCCATCATTGTTGGTGGCCTAACTCAGAGTCGAGTCGCGGGAAACACGCTATCGTTTCCCCGTCTATACTCAAAGGATTTTTCAGCCGATATCATTTCAAATACATTTTTATCTTTGCTCTAACCTTTTTCTCCATTTTAGTATCACCGCATGCTGAATATGTGTCGGCTTGGCATATACCCACTAGAAAATAGGCTCTGCCATTAAATTGGTCTTTATATTCATTTTCGGGCCTTGGTGAGCCTATTGATTTGTACACATCAATTGACAAGGCTGTAGCAAGGGCATCCATATTCCCCTGACAATCAGTATATCTTTCACGGAAATTCCACGCTCTTGATCCTTTCTCTGCATTAATGTGCGCACATAAAGCATTATCGAATGATAATTGATCTTCTATGCTTTTGATATAATTCCATGCGATTCCCATTATGCAAGTTAACTCGAAACCTTTGAGAGCATCTTCAAGTTCACTTCCTGAAGATATTTCTCTTGGCACATTAGATACGTCTACCCCTTCTCTTTTTAACTGGGTTAGAGAACCTAAAATATATTCCTCTCGCGATGCTCCTAACGACTTCGCCAATTTGTGTATGATAGCTTCAAATTTTTCGCGGGGAATAAATTTTTCCCTGCCAAACAAACTCATACTATCACCTTCCGTGTGCAAACGCATGGTTAGGTGCCTGCCTGTATGATTCAAAATTCGATAAGCTCATAATTCCCTTAAGACAATTTTTACCATTTTATTTTTTCCGTTTTCATCCTTAATGAAATCACGCTTAATAATCTTGTAGGTATTTCCACATAATTTAATGGTGTCATGGGGGGTTAATGCAACTTGAGGCAAAATCGCATTTTCGTCCTTGCAATAACTAAGATCGATTTCATTGCCATTTTCATCGTAAAATTGTTGTTCCAAAAATTCGACCATAGCTTCCTCCTGCTTATAAGTGATTAAAAATACTATTGAAGAGAAAGTATCTTTGTATGATTTTTCTTCTGCACCTAACAATAAGTGATCAGAATTAATTCCATTATACTGAGCAATTATGGAAAAAATTCAAAAGTATAAAAAGGTTCGTGCTGTTATATTTCAATCCGCCGGAGGCGGCCAAGTCCGCCATAAACACGGCGGACAGGGATTTGGCCCTGGTCTTTTTTCAGCGATATTCTTTCAATGAGTCAAGAGCAGATCTGACCCCTTTTCTGGAAAAAATTCAAAAATATAAAAAGAAGCATGAAGTTATATTTCAATCCGTCGGAGGCGAACCAGCCGCCATAAACACGGCGGACAGGGTTCTGATCTCTTTCTGGAAAACCTGATCCCCTGGACTTCCCAGAGCGATTTACTATCTAACAATTGTCAAAAAAAGACTTGAGCCCCTTTACCTTTACTTTATAGTCAGGCATACATCAATAACCATATCAGCGATAGTTTCCACGCCATCCGAGGATTTCGCAGCCTTAAGATCAGACAACAGAGGTGAATATTCTTGGACCTCTTGGGCAGTAAGTTCGTGCCAAATCGGAAGTATTCGCCGTTCACCTGCCTTCATTGTGGCAAAAAGTGCATTTAGCTCACGCTTTGGCCAATCTTTTGAGAAAAAATGATGGCTAAGAATCACCAATCCATAGCGAGAATTCGACAAGCCTCGGTCAATTGATTCTCTTAGGCTATCGCCTAACTTTAGTGTAAACTCGTCATACCAGACATTTACACCCTTTTGTTTCAATGCTTTTGCTAGGGGCCTAACAAACCCATCCTTATCCTCAGAGGCATGGCTGACAAAAACATCATATTCGACCACAGGAGCTCTTTTTTCCATGCCAGTTCCTGTGGTAGGTTCGCCATATACTGGTTGAAGACGTTCCAGTTCGACTTCACCTTCCGCGGTAATCTTCATTCCAGAAGAGCCATAGGCACCGGTAATAAATTTTCTCTTCTCAAAGGAATCTAGCACCGCATCAAGCACAGAGGAGGTTGTGCATAGAGCATCCTCAACATCCTCTTTAGATGTGCGCTTTATTCCCCTATGGCGATTTTGCCAGAGTAGTTCAAGCACTTGATACCTTACACGTGATACCTCTGAGCGTAAATCCTCGGAATCGTACATGACAAAATCACTCTCAGCCGATCCACTGTGCAGCATAAAATCTCCTGACTGCCCTGGCGAGTCCTTTTCTAACAGAAATCGCTTGAATTTTAGTAAGCCTGCTTGAAGTAAAAATTCCTCTGGATCATTTGTGAGATTTCGAACAGTCTTGCAAGCCAATGCAGTGCGAGATATTGAAAATCTGAAACGAATCCAATCATCTTGGGAATCGTTCATCTTAATGCCGACAAAATCTCGGCACTCTTTGTCCTCATAATCCCAATTACCCCTTTTTGATGCTAATATTAGGCAATCCCCGCTACGTCCCCTAAAACGACCATGATCATCAAAGCCTCGATCTTTAAGATATGCTTTAACTTTATGAAGTTCCATTTAAGAATGCCGCCCTTAAAAAATTACTTATGCTATAAGTCTAAAACGTTATGATAACCTGCCGATATGGAGCGCAGCGGAACAACGGTCAGGTGAACTGAAATGTTCGACGGTCAGTCATCAATCCCAAACTGATTTCTCAGGAAGTCAATAGTCCTTTTATGCCTTAATTTGCAGACAATATTCTGGTTTGCAAAAATTCCCTTAAAATATCGGGCATCGTTTCGATCGAAGGTCTTCTTCCAGTCTACCCCCACTGCCCACTCGCTAAGTTTAGGGTCATCTCGATTATCGGCGACATTTAGAGCATTAAGAGAAACGTCAAGAAGAGTTTTCTCACCATCATCAACGAGGAATTCTTTAACCATTTTTGCCTGTTCATGAACGACGCCAAATCCGACATATCCGAGTCCTTTCATATAGGCGAAGACGGGATCGCCTTCCTTCATCTTCTTTAATGGCTCCGAATATTTAGGCCCTTGCCCAGCTCCAAGATACCCATATTTAGCGTTATCATCCCAATTGCGATGGGGGCCTTCGCCAACATTTACAAACCAAAAGCCAGACCAAGGCGCTTGCTTCCGCGACTCAGCACGGTCTTGCACATCCTCTGGATCCATCAACCATGCCCTGCCAAGCAACTTACCTTTATCTTCAGCAAAGACGCTGAAAAAGACAGCATTAATATTAACCTGATACTCTTCTGCGAGGTACTCAACAATCCTTTGTGAGGAATCATCAAACTCCGATGCCACAATCAGCATTTTATGATTTACGTTTATATTCTCTGGCATCGCTTCATCAAAAAATTCCACGAAGGCAGAAGATAGGTCCTTTTTTAAGTATGCGTTTCCTATTGAGTCTAGATCCTTGTAAGAAAGACGTCCAGTCCAGCTTGCATAGTCCAATACTTGGGCAACGATATCCCGAGGTGTTTTATTACGTTTGAGCTCGATGATAGTTATGTCACCTTGTCGGTCGATAGCCAATAGATCTATTCTTCCACCGAAATCAGTTGTAACCTGACGACCAATTATCAGTAGTTCCATACCCAGCAAAGAAGAATCCTTGGCTATCCAATCTTCAAGAATAGACTCAGCTTCTAATGATGAGGCAGGAAGTTCATTCAATTCAGATTCCTTCCCTACACGCCATAGTTTCATGCTGATAGGCATAATTTGTTTCCCTTACGTTGAACAATGATTGATCGGAATTAATTCCATTGTATTGAGCAATTATGGAAAAAATTCAAAAACATAAAAAAATTCATGATGTTATATTTCAATTTCTTGCCCTGGTTATTGAGAAATAAAATCCATATCAACATAGAACCTGAGGTTTGACCCTGGTCTTTTTTCAATGAAATTCTTTAAATGAGTCAAGAGTAGACTTTAGACCCATATTCTTTAGCTTTAGAGACACTAGAATAACTTACCATTTTTATAAGGCCATTCGGATTTCAAACCATTTTTATAAGGCCATTCGGATTTCAATTTCCCATTTTTGTAAAATCCTTTGGTTATCCCCTCTCTTTTCCCATCGACAAAGTTGTAATCCCATTCTAATTCACCACTTTCGTAGTATATTTTTCCATCCACTAGCTTACCATTTTCATATGGCCATTCTGCTTTCAATTTTCCACTTTCATAATACCCCTTGGTAACTCCATTTAAGAGATCATTTTTATATAGCCAATCAAACTTCAATTTCCCGCTTTTGTAATATTCTTTAGTACTTCCTTCGCGTTTTGAATTGATATAACGGTAGTCAATTTTCAAGCCTCCTTCTTCGTAATACGCCCATCCGTCTAAAAGTTTATTATTTTTATATCGCCATTCTGCTTTCAATTTTCCACTTTCATAATATTCCCTGGTAACTCCATTTAAGAGACCATTTTTATAAGGCCATTCGGATTTCAATTTCCCATTTTTGTAATACTCTTTGGTTATCCCCTCTCTTTTCCCATCGACATAATTAAAATCCCATTTTACCTCGCCGGTTTCGTAATACTGCTTGCTACCCGCTTCAAGATCAGTAATATAAATCCAAGCAATCAATATGTTGGCAATACAAAAAATGATGATTATTTTATGTGCTTTTCTCATTCTAAATCGTCCTTTTGTTTTTTAAATTTTAGAAAACCGATTTTCATCCTTTTTCCAACAAAATAAACAAGCGGAATGAAAATCGCTGTACACAGCCACTGCCAATTTTGTTTAAAGAACTGCATGCCTCTCTGAACAAATGTAGTTTTAACGTCAATCTTTATGCCAAAAGTTTGAATCGATCTTGGTGTCGAGATGCCTTCCACATTGAAATGGGCATTTATAGCCAAATGGAGCCTATGACTGCCGGGTTTCTTGGGTGTTAGTTCCCATTGCCATTTGGTTATTTCTTGCGATGCAATAGCCTGGATTTTTGGAGTCAACTTTATTATTTGAAAATCGGGATTTTGCAGATCTGCTTCCATACGTCGCCAAACCATGATTTTGGCATTTTTCTTTTCACCTTTAGCTCTTAATTTTAAAAGAAGATTCTCCATCGAATTTCCCAAACTGAGAATCATTTGGATCAAAATCTTCTCTTCCAATTTTGAAGAGCAAAAGCTGATGTATACAATGAACCCCTCTTTCATATCTTCAACCATGCTATCAACCACACTCATGGATCTCATTGTAGGAGAGACCAGATCATCCTTTGGTCTTCCAGTAGTACTGTCTGTAGTCACGATAAGAGAAGATTTCTTGGGTTTTGTGCTCTCGTCAGGAATATTTAAATCACTTACAGGAGGCGGTTTTTTAGCCGTAAAGGATTTGTCAATAGCCTCGAAATCCGATGGGCGAGAATCAGGTTGAGATAGACTAATAACCGGAATTACTATTGTAGTTATCAGGCCAATAATTACGAAAGCAAATCCGTCTCTTAGCCCTATTCTTATTTTACTTTTCATGAACACGTCCTGGCATAACGTGAAATCGAGGAATCTTAAACAGCCCACACGTTCTACGAAAAGATAGATAACCCTTTGTAAAGATAGGTCTCAAACTTTTAAAGGCAATTCTGTTCAGTTGATTTCAGTGGATAGATGTCAACCTAATGGCCTCATTGTGGTTAATGTACCATAGTATAATTCCATTAGGCACTTTCTTAGACAAAAGCGTACTAACCTCGTGAAATCTTTTATTTCTAGAAATATTAACGCCATATCGGACTGTGAGGGAACATAAATCTCAAAAATATGATTCAGTTTTATAGACTCGATATTTTTTGGCATTTTAAAACCTTTTTAGCTTGGTAACTCCATGTAGCTTACTACAAGGAATTAAACTGATTTCAAAACATCCTCATAAAAGTACAAAACCCCTCCTCTGTTTGGGAAGTAGGGTAGTCCATAGCAACATCGGCTAAAGGCTATTTTGTAGCCTTTTTTTCATACTTTTTGAGAAGGTCTTGGATAGCTTTGGAAATTGCAACCTAAAATTGACCCCTTTACTATGAATTACCTTGCGTATACCACCATCGGTCACAAGAAGATGGAATTAACGCGGTATATCCAAACCGAGCTTGGAACAATTATCAAAAAACTCATCTTTATACCATTCAACAGCAAGATAATATTTATACCAGTTTGAATTTGGAAAATCAGGAGCCAGTTCGACATCTTTCACTGTTCGCTGATGAAACTTTTCATCGTCGAAATTTGCAAACGCTTCCTTTAACCATCTATTCTCATCATAGTCCTGAGCAGCACCGGCTTTTTCAGAAAGCTCTGTCTCTTCAAAAAGCTTATATTTTACCATTAGGTTTTTCCAATCCTTTATTCTATTTCTGGTATGCTTTTTTTCTGTTAATGTATCGAACAGAACATCGAATTCCTGAAAATCAATGCCAGGATCTCTAAATTGCGGGTGCTTTTCAAGAAAGGTTTCCAGATGAATTTTTATTTTTTTAAATGCACGTTCGAACCGCAGCGGGTTCTCTATTTTCGTTTTACCCTCATGAATCATGGAAAACTTACTCGAAGGATCATATGTATATGCCCACGTCAGGTAGGGCAGATCTGGTAACCATGCCGCTTGGCCATGCCCGTAAGCCGGTAGACCTTTATCTAAAAGCTTGTCCATCATATCCTTTTTTACAAAAAACTTACCTATTTTGTATGCTATATTCCGCCAGTCCAGTGGGAGATCACTAATGGGTTTACAGCCCTGAATATCGTTTACTTTGCTCAATAATCCGGAAAAACCCTGGTGGGAAAAGGTATCAGCATAGGCGTGGAGCACAATTCCTAGCTTTATTGGATCTGGCTGTTCGAGGGCTTTGTTTATAATGTTCTTGGTAATTTCTGAATCTTCCTTGCAGCGAAGCTTTTCGGAAAATTTTTTACCTTCGCAACCAGGAACGAAATGGAACGCACAGGTGTTGTTGATCATCGCATCATAGTTGAAAGTTTTGAC
>JAFDHR010000100.1 GCA_019308645.1 Deltaproteobacteria bacterium | reverse complement strand
GGGACGGTGAGGTGATCAAGCGACAATTAGAGGCAGTGGGAATCCATGTTGACCTGGTAAACATGGAGCAGGCCACCGCGGACGGTCGTGTCAAGAAGTGGGATTTTGATCTGGCCATATCCGGTCATGGTGGTCTGTTAGGCGACGCCAGGATACTCAACCGGATGATTTTGCCCAAGGTTACCGGCTCGGTTAATTCAGCCAGGTTCGGGGGCAATAAGGAGCTTCTCAAGCTGCTCAAGGCCCAAATCGCTGAGATGGATATTTCAAAGCGAAAGGCCATTGTCTGTAAAATCCAGAAGATCTATGCCCTTGAACTCCCGGCCATTTCGCTATACTACCCTGCGTCCATGGCTGCCTATGATCCCAAGAAGGGTATCAGGTGGTACTATACAGAGGGCGGAATCTCTCTGGGCATCCCTATTGCACAGAACAAGATGTCGTTAGTGAAATAAAGATAATTACCCGGGTTGTCAGGTTCACGGTTCAGGGTTAAGAGATCAGCCATTGAACCGTTGAACCCTGCCTGCCCCGATATAATCGGGGCGGGCAGGCGTGAACCTGAAACTCTGAATCTATGTAGTTACAAAGAAAGAATCAATATGGTTTCTTGTTTAAAGCTCTTAACCCCAAGGCAGCTCGGTCTGGTCATTACTTTTGGCTTAGCCGCCTTGGCCATGATCTATTTGAGCTACTCGGTTCCCCGTCTTCTTCCGGGCGATTTTGTGACGGCCATGTACTCCAGTTCCCACGTGACGCTTACTGCAGAACAGGAAGCGGAGCTAAGGGCCTATTATACTGAAGAGCCTGGGTTTGGCCGTTATCTGCTCAAGCTTGTGAGGCTGGACTGGGGGTATTCCTATGCCTTTTTGACCCCCGTGTCCGAGCTTTTTTTCGGCGCGTTGCCCTGGACCCTGCTTTTGTTAGGCACGGCAAATATTCTTTCTATGCTCATCGGGTTTGTGACCGGAGTGGAGGCGGCATGGCGCAAAGAAAGCCCAATAGAGAAAGGTATGGTGGGAGGCATGACCGTCCTGGAGGGTATCCCCGAAATCAGTACGGGTATCATACTGCTGGTAGTGTTCGCACTCAATTTGCAATGGTTTCCGGCGGTCGGTGCAGAGACGGCCTATGCCGAGGTATCTGTCCTGGCACGGCTGGCCACCATAGGCCACCACTTAGTCTTGCCACTGGCCACCCTGATTTTGGCCTATTTCCCGGGCAATTTCTTGCTGACCCGCAACAGCATGATAATGGTCATACAGGCACCCTTTGTAACCACAGCGAGGGCCAAGGGTCTGCCACCCCGCCGGATCAGATATGCCCATGCAGCAAGAAACGCCCTGTTGCCGCTGGTAACGCGCTTCGGGCTGCGTTTAGCCTTTATGATCACCGGGGCTTTGGTGGTAGAGAGGATTTACTCTTACCCCGGGTTGGGCACGCTTCTGTTTAACGCCATCCAGGCCCGGGACCTGCCTGTTATCCAGGCAGTGGTCCTGATCTCCTCCCTGATAGTCTTGACTATTATTCTAGGCCTGGAGTTCGTTTATCGAATCATTGATCCCAGGATTGAACATGCACATTGATTTCCATAAGAGAGTATTTCGGGACCTATGGTTTATTACGGGCTTTGCCCTTGCCATATTATTTGCTATCACGATCATTTTAGGTCCGCCTCTTGCCCCGTTTGATCCCTGGGATATGTCGTTTGTGCCGATCTCATCGCCTTCGGGCAACCATATTTTGGGCATTAACGATGGCGGACAGGATATCTTCTCAGAACTCCTCTACGCAATCCGCAATACGGTTGCTTTTGGATTAGGGAGCGGTCTGGTCGCCCTGGCGGCGGGGGTAATCGTCGGCGTTATCGCAGGGTCGGTGGGCGGCCTTGTCAGCGTGATTCTAATGCGCCTGGCCGACGTATTGTTGGCCATTCCGGCCATCATGATCCTTATTCTCACAGCCGCCCTTTTCCGGCCATCACCGTGGATCTTAGCCCTGATTTTGTCCGGCATGATGTGGCCGACCATCAGCAAGGCCATACGCGCACAGACACTTACTGTGAAGGAGAGTCTGCACGTGAAGGCCGCCAAACAAATCGGGGCCTCTAACTACTACATCATCCGCCGCCACCTTATGCCCGAGATGTTTCCTCTCTACCTTATCGGTCTTGCTGCAAAGGCCAGGATGGCCATGTTTATGGAAGCATCCCTAGCGTTTTTAGGGCTTTTTGATCCCAGCAGGAAGTCTTTAGGTATGATGATTGCTTACGCTGTAAAGTATTATTACATGGACATCTGGTGGAACTGGCTCCTTCCGCCGATTGTCTGTTTGTCTTTATTGATCATGACCGTTACATTCCTGGCTATAAGCCTGGAGAAAGTATTGGATCCGCGCCTTAAAGAGGCGGTAGGTTCTTAATTGAAAATTTTCGATTGATGATTGAAGATAACTACCGCAAGTTGTGAGGTTCAAGGTTCAAGGGCTCTAAAGTACACCGAAAATCGGAACCGCTGATTTGTGATCTCTGAATGGTATTGCACTAAATTTTCAAGTAAGCTTTACGTTGTGTTGAATCAAGCTTAGTCTCAAGAGGGAGCTGATCATGACTGACGCATCAGAGCTAACATTCGTGATTTCACAAGGTGCTTGCCGCCCTACAATCAAGATCAATTAAAAAAAGTAACCATGAACCTCTGAACCTTGAACCCATTGAACGGTTAATAATTATGAGCTTAGAAACAAAAAACCTAAGTGTTGTCTACCGGGACGGTTCCCACAGCATTCAGGCCCTGGAAGAAGTTAGTGTTTCACTCTTTCCCGGGAAATGTGTGGCCCTGGTTGGAGAGTCCGGTTCAGGTAAAACAACATTCGGAAATGCCTGCATGGGACTGCTGCCTTCAAATGCAGTAAGGGAAGGAGAAATAATACTTAACGGCAAACGAATCGATCAACTTAATGAATCCGCTCTGAATGAGCTTCGCTGGGAACAAATCTCCATGGTCTTTCAAAATGGGGCGGTTAATATGAACCCGTTACACAGGATCGTGGACCAAGTTGCAGAGCCATTGATTCAGCACCGGTCTTTGAGCCGGGCCGGGGCAATCGCAAAAGCAAGTAAAGCCCTTGAGCAAATAGAAGTTAAAGAGGAATATCACTACCGCTACCCCCACCAGTTAAGCGGAGGACAAATCCAGCGTGCCTTGATTGCCATGGCTCTCATCCTGGATCCAGAGACCCTTATACTTGATGAGCCCACCTCAGCGTTAGATGCACTGTCCAAGACCATCGTATCCGAAGTCATTAAAACAGCCAAGTCAGAAAATAAGTGTGTTCTCCTGATCACCCATGATCTGGAATTCGCTGTGCACAATTCCGACACCATCGTAATGCTCTACTTAGGTCAAATTATGGAGACGCTGCCGGCAACCGATCTGCTCACTCAGCCACTCCATCCTTATACGCTGGCCCTGGGCCGTTCCTATCCTGCCATGAGTACGACCCGGGACCTGGGCGGTATCAGAGGGGATGCATTCTACCGTCTTGTGCATCAACATGGACATCATGATGAGCTTGGCTACCACCATACCCATATCCAGATTCCCCAATCAAGCCACGAGGACGGCCACGCCCCACCTACCGGATGCCTGTTTCAGAACCGGTGCACCCAGGCCGTTGATATGTGTCGAACAGAACAAGTTGATCTGGAAACGGTCGGCGATCATACGGTCCGATGTCTTCGCCACGGGATTGTCAGTCTTTTGGAACTCGAGGAGATAGGCAAAAAATACGGGAAGACCACTGCACTTCATTCGGTAGATCTAACCATCAAGTGCGGAGAGGTTTTCTCCCTTGTGGGCGAAACCGGCTCGGGCAAGACGACTTTGGCCATGATATCTGCCGGCATGCTCAAGCCGGATAGCGGCAAAAGGGTATTTGGCGGTAGTGACATGGATGAGTGGATGGCCCGGGATTATAAATCTCTGTCCCGCCGAATCGGCGTGGTCTATCAGAATCCTGCCGAGTCAGTCAGCCATCGGTTTTCCGTTTTTGAAACTGTAGCCGAGCCGCTTAAAATACACGGTTTGGCTGTCAGCAAGTCCGAAATGAATGAGCGGGTAACCAGGGTTTTAGATGACGTCCATCTTTCCACGGATTCCACTTTTCTGGGCCGGTATCCCCATGAACTAAATATGGGAGCTATACAGAGGGTTTGCATGGCCCGGGCAATTGTCTTAGCCCCCTCTCTTCTGATTGCCGATGAACCCACCAGCTCCCTCGACCCGAGCGTTCAGGCCAAGGTGTTAAAGCTCCTGCTTGATCTTCAGATCGAACGCGGATTGTCCATGTTTTTTGTCACCCACGATATCGGCCTTGCTCGCAAGATCAGCGACCGGATCGGTGTGATGCTTGCAGGCCGCTTAGTGGAAGTGGGCCCGGCCCATTTAATACTGTCAGCACCCCTTCATCCTTACACCCGTCTTTTGATCGACAGCGTGAGCGGCCTTTCCCGCAAGCTTGTCCAGTCTGGTTCGGCTGAAACAAGCCCTGGGGGATGCACATTTTACAGGCGGTGTAATCGAGCGCAGGACATTTGCTTGAAAGAAGCTCCTCTTCTCAAAGATGGATCGCATGGCCAAATAGCCTGCCATTTCCCTTTGACCGCAGAAAGATAAGACGATATATTATTTTGGATTTTGGATTGGGGCTTTTGGATTGGTTTGTAATATCTTTTAACCAAACGATCCATTTCTATCCTGTTATCCTGTCAAATGTTTTTTCGTAGTATATTAAAGGAGTTAAATATGAATGAGACACAGATCAGCCCGGAACTAATTCAGAAAACCATTGATTTCCATGGGCATTCATGTCCCGGCCTGGCCATTGGTATCCGGGCGGCGGAAGTGGCCCTTCGGGAAGTTGGTCGCTCCTCCGATGAAGAGGTGGTGGCCGTGGTGGAAAACGACAATTGCGCGGTTGATGCCATTCAGTTCCTACTTTCCTGCACCTATGGGAAAGGCAATCTCGTCCACCTGGATTACGGCAAGCTTGCCTTCAATTTTTACCGCCGTTCCGATGGCAAGGCAATCCGGGTGATTGGAAGACCGCATATCTTTGGCCATCAGGATGACGAATTCATGCGCTTACGAAAGAAGATGATTAAACGGAGTCTGACCGAGGAAGAAAAGGAACAACTCAAACGAGCTACTGCCGCCAGGACAAGACACATCATGGAAGCAGATCTAGATGAACTATTTGAAATTACACCTGCTCAAGGTCCTGTTCCGCAAAAAGCGCAAATTCTTGAAGGGATAATATGTGACGCTTGCGGGGAGCAAACTATGGAATCCCGAACACGGCGTTTTCTCGGGCAGACCTTATGTATCCCCTGCTTTGAGGCCAGGGAAAAGAAAATTTGAATGGTAAGAATTTATCACGTAGTCCTTCGATTCATAAGTGCAATAACGAACTTATTTACTCAGGACTTAGCTTCTATGATCTTCTTTCCTTGTATGATGTTAAAAAGAAGCCAGAAGGTGCCTACAGTGACTGCAGAGTCAGCTACATTAAATGCGGGCCAGTGGTAGCCTTTTAAAAAAAAATCTAAAAAATCAATTACATAACCCAACCGTACCCTGTCTACAAGGTTGCCCAAGGCCCCTCCGAGGATAAAGGAAAGCCCTACAGTCAACCATTTTTTTCTCCTCTTTATCCAGAAAAAGAAGAAAAGGATTACACCTATTGCACCTATTGTTGTGAATAGTAAAAAATAGTAGTAAAATCCACTTCGTGTTTGGCTAAAGATACCAAAGGCCATCCCCTTGTTTTTGACCAAAACTAAACTAAAAAATCCGGGGATTACAGAAAGGGTTTGATACGCCTCTATGTGTGTAACGGCCATCCATTTGGAGGCCTGATCAAGGAGTAAAATAATCAGGGCTAAACCAATAAATAAGGGGTAATCTCTTTTCAATTAACAATTAGCAATTAAAAGTTAGGAACCGTTCACGGTTAACCGTTGTCCGTTGTCCGAAAGGGGAGATATTCCTCTGGGGCAACCTATTGTTTGGCCTGTTTATGGATATGTCTTTTTAAGCGGTTCATTGCCGCTATTGGCTTATCGGTAAACCCTGCCCGCCGAACGGCAGGCGGGGATGAACTGACAACGGTGAACGCTTAAAAAATTAGCAATTATCAAGCATCATAGATTTGGAGCTCTGAAGCATGTGCAAGTTTATGCAATTACATGATTTACCCAAGTTACAATTCCTTAACTTTAAGTATTTTAGGCATTTTTAGTGCTTCATTCAATAACCTGCACGCATTTTTTACATAATGCAGGGTGCTCTTTATCATGTCCTACCGTAGAATCATGGATCCAGCACCTCTCGCATTTCTTAAAAGGGGATGGCATTACCTTGATTACTAAACCAGGGTATTCCTTGCTTTCGTAACCCCCCTCAATTTTTCCTTCACCTACAAATTCAACAGTAGAGATAATGCAGATAGACCTCAATTCATCCCTGTAATCCTTTAATCCCTGTAAAAGATTATGGGGAAGAGCCAAACTTACCGCCGCATCCAGGGAATGACCAATAATCTTTTCATTTCTGGCGAGCTCCAGTGCCTTGGTAATCTCCTTACGAACATTTAATATTACCTCCCAGCGCTCGATCAGTGCGTTATCTTTAAGCTCCTCTCTGGCGGGTATAAATAAATCTGTATGGATGCTGATTGACTTCTCTTTATTATGAGTATATCCCCATACCTCATCAGCTGTAAAGGGAATGATGGGGGCCACAAGCCTGACAAGACACTCTAAGATCTCATTCAAGGCTGTCTGCGCAGATCTTCTCTCTTTTGAATTAAAAGGAGTCGTATAAAGCCTGTCTTTTAATATATCCAGGTAAAAGGAAGAGAGGGTAAGAACACAGAAATTATAGACTGCCTGGTATATAGAATGATACTCAAATCTTTGGTAGGATCCTGTTACCTTTTCCGTTAATTCCTGAAGTTGGTGAACGGCCCATCTATCAAGTTCTAGTAAATCCTGATAAGGGACGGCATCTTTTAAGGGATCAAAATCATAAAGATTCCCAAGCAAATACCTGAAGGTATTTCTAAGCCTCCGGTACGCCTCTGTCAACCTGTCTAAAATTTCCTGCGATAGACGTATATCACCTCTATAGTCCTCAGAGGCTACCCAGAGCCTTAATATCTCAGCACCATATTTATTAATGACCTCTTCCGGAGAGATAACATTACCCTGAGATTTGGACATTTTTCTTCCGTTTCCGTCAACCACAAATCCATGTGTTAGGACAGATTTAAAGGGGGCTTTATCCCTTGTACCCACTGAACATAAAAGGGAACTGTGGAACCAGCCTCTATGCTGATCACTTCCCTCCAAATATAAATCAGCAGGATACCTCAGATAGTCTGCCCTACGCTCAAGAACGGTAAAGCTTACACCAGAGTCAAACCAGACATCCAGGATATCTGTTTCCTTTCTAAATGTATCCCCGTGGCAGAGAGGGCAGATTGTCCCTTCTGGGACAAGCTCATGAGCAGGCAAATCAAACCAGATATCTGTGCCATGTTTTTCTATGAGACTTGCTACATGATCAATTATCTCTTGTGTGATTAAATAATTGCCACACTTGAGGCAGTAAAAGATAGTTATAGGTACACCCCACAAACGCTGCCTGGAGAAATCCTCTCCTCCCCCCAGCTTGGGATCCACTCCACAGCCCTTATGGCCTTAAGGGCTTTTTCTCTTAAATCCTTCTTGTCCATTGAGATAAACCATTGCTCTGTGGCCCTAAATATAACAGGCTTTTTACATCTCCAGCAGTGGGGGTAGGAATGGGTAATCGTTTCTTCTTTAAGCAATACCCCTAACTCATTCAACTTCTCAATAACGTTTCTATTGGCCTCAAAGACCTCTTGACCAGCAAAAAATTCAACATCTTCTGTAAATCTCCCTCTCGCGTCAACAGGGGAATATATTTCAAGATTATATTCTAAGCCACTTTCATAGTCCTCCTGCCCGTGCCCGGGTGCAGTATGAACACAGCCAGTACCCACATCGAGGGTAACGTAATCGGCAAGAATAATGACTGACTCTCTATCATAAATAGGATGCTTGGCCTTGAGACCCTCTAACTCGCCGGCACTAAACCGTCCCAGAAGGGTATGCTTTTCAATGCCCACTTTCTTCAAGAAATTCTCTAAGAGGCCTTCGGCTAATATCAAAACACCATATTTCTCCGTATCAACCGCCACATATTCCAAATCAGGATGAAGGGCCACTGCCAGATTAGCCGGTATAGTCCAAGGAGTTGTAGTCCATATAGCGATGAAAATGTCTTTTCCAGCTAAAGATAGGTATTTTGTTGTTAGATCAGAAATAAAAGGAAATCTTACAAAGATAGAGGAAGATGTATCATCCTCATATTCAACCTCTGCTTCTGCCAGGGCAGTACTACAAGAATTACACCAGTAGACAGGTTTTTTGCTTTTAACTAGGCTGGCATTAAGTGCAAATTTGCCAAACTCTCTAACAATAGTAGCTTCATATTTATAATTCATAGTCAAATAGGGATTATCCCACTCACCTAAAACTCCAAGTCTCTTAAATTCGTCCCTTTGAATCTTTATGAAATGACCAGCAAAATCTCGACACCTTTTTCTGACCTCTGACTGGGTCATCTCAAGCTTTTTATCTCCAAGCTCATGGTCTACCTGCCATTCTATAGGAAGCCCATGACAGTCCCATCCAGGTACATAGGGAACATCATATCCATCCATCTGCTTTGATTTAATAATTATATCCTTTAAAACCTTATTAAATGCAGTCCCCATATGAATATTGCCATTCGCATAAGGCGGGCCATCGTGCAGGATATACGTGGGTCTTCCTTTAGATGTTTTCCGTATTATAGAATAAATATCCTCTTGCTCCCATTTTTTTAATATTTCAGGCTCTTTTTTGACAAGGTTTGCCTTCATGGGAAAATCAGTGTGTGGAAGATTGAGTGTCTTTTTATAGTCCATAATGTATGTCTCTGAGAATTAAGGTATTAGTGTTTTTGTAACCGTTCACAGGTTTAAAGGTTATATTCTTGTATCCAAACTCCATTTTGAAGGCGTATTTATGTGAGAAAGGCCCGGCTTCGTCACTCCCAATCTGAAAATTGGCGGCGCATAGGCAATTATGTGGCAAGGTCCGCATTTTTTTAGGAGGATTTCCGTTATCAAATTTCAGTTTTTTTCCTAACCCCTGGCCCAGACCTGGCTTTCCAACCCGTTGTGCAAGGACTTCCGGCGTAGAATTCAGTCCGATTTTGTCAAGAAAGCAAATCAAGTCGCGCCAGGGCAGGCCTGAACGTTGAACCCCGCCTGCCATCCGGCGGGCAGGTCTGAACCTGTGAACGGTTACCAAATATAAATACAAATGGCCACTGACATTACCGAGTAATTGCTGAATATCAAATATCGCCTATCAAGTCAACGTCAATATTCTATTGATTGCAAGACATATGCGATATTGTGGGTGAGGCATTATTAAACAATGCCTTGATGATATTAGGTTTATAGTGAAAGGTTCTTGGTCTGCTTTGTGAGGATTGAATGATATAGAGAAGTTTATTGGGGGTAAAAGGCACACCAGGTTGACCCCCTTTGTTATTGTAATGAACTGAGCACAAACCAGGTCATTTTTGTGCTCGATTAATGGCCGTGCTTACGCTCACTGAATACATCTACCCCAGCAGTTCAAAGGCAACACGGCAATATGTCTCAACACCTGTCAATAGAACATCCTCATTAAAGTCAAATTTCGGGTTATGAAGGGGGGCACACCCCTCACGCCCCACACCGAGGAAGAAAAAACACCCTTTTGACTTTTCAAGATAAAACGCCATATCCTCGCCACCCATGGTCTGCTCAGGTTCAATGACCCGCTCTTTGCCAACAACATCTGTTGCGCATTTGCGAACCACTGCAGCCATTGATTCATCATTAAGC